>DAHWEX010000272.1 GCA_027326205.1 Actinomycetota bacterium | reverse complement strand
CGCCTCGCCCGGCGGGCGGCTTGAGCGCCAGGCGCAGCGCCCGGGTGTCGAGGTCGGTCATGCCGGCCTCCCTCCGATCGGTGAGAAACTGCCGGTGTCGTCGGCGCGGACCCGCAGCTTGGCCAGCGCGCGGGAACTGGTGGACTTCACGGTGCCGACGGTGATGCCCAGGTCCTTGGCCACCGCGGCCTCGGGCAGGTCGAACAGGTAGCGCATGACGATCACGGCGCGCTCCTTCACGGTCAGGGTCGCGAGCGCCCCGGTCAGCCAGTGGCGCAGCGCGACCTCGTCGGCCGGGTCCGGGGCGCCGTCGCGTTCCGGCAGGTCACCGACCGGGTACTCGCGCCCCCGGCGGCGCCAGCGGTCGGTGACGTGGTTGACGAGCACCTTGCGCGCATAGGCGTAGGCGTCGTCGCGGCGGACCCGCGACCAGGCGGCGTAGGTCCGCACCAGCGCGGTCTGCGCGGCGTCCTCGGCGGTGTGCCGGTCGCCGGTCAGCAGGTACGCGGCGTGCCGCAGCCCGCCGTAGCTCGCCGCCGCGAACTCGGCGAAATCCTCGTCAGTGCGCGCCATCGGCGTCCCTTCACCAGTGACACAACCAGTCCTCCGAACGGGCCGGCGGTCCCAGCCACCCGCCCGTGACCCGCGGACGGCGGGCCGGCCGCGACCGTGCCCGCCCGTTTCCCGGCAGCGGACCCGTTGCCCGGCGAGAACGTCCCGCCTGTGCATGTACGGCCGGGCGGGGTGAAAGGTTGCCGCCTTCGCGGCACAACTTTTTCCGGTTCGCGGCGTATTTCCCGGTGCTGAAGTGATCGTCGCAACCATGACAAGGAGCAAACATGCGATCGCACTCGAAAACCCACCGGACGCCCCCCGGCCCGGCGCTGTGGGTCACCGGGCTCGGGGTGGCGGCGGGGCTGGCGCTGGCCGGCTGCTCCGGCGCCGCCACGACGTCCGGGAGCACCTCGGCCGCGTCGCACTCCGCGAGCGCGCCGGCCACCACCCAGGGCACCCCTTCCGGGGCCGGGTCGGCCTCGTCCAGCGCGGCCGCCACGTCGGCCGCCGGGTCCGCGTCGCCCGCCCCGGTGAGCTCCAAGGTCGCGGCCTCGGCCTCGGTGACGGTGAAGCCCACCGCGGCCACCGCCGTCCCGTCGGCGTCCGTGCCCTCGTTCAAGGCCGTGAACGCCCCGGCCAGCCCCGTCCCGGCCAAGACGGTCACGGCGATCGCGACGCCCGTCCCGAAGAAGATAGCCTCGTCCGCCTCGGCCAGCCCGTCCAAGTCCAGGTAACGCCGTCAAGCTCTCAGGGCACGCGGCGGCCCCGCCCGGCGAGCCGCCGCCCCTGGGACTGGCGGGCGTTCTTAGCTCTCCCCTTCCCTAGGAACTCCCGCAGAATCCCCGGAACGAAGATGACCGTGATGACCATGATGACGATGAGGACGATGTTCACGCGCGACTCCGGGAGAGACGATCCGCCCTGCTCCGGTCGGCGGGCAAGAAACCGCCACGCGGAGCCGGCTGCCGTTCGGGGGAACTGGCTGGCTACTCGGCGGCCGCCGAGTAGCCGTCCTCCTCGGCCGGCTCCCTGGGCGGGCGGTTGCCCCATTCGGCGATGAGCAGGGCGGCCGCGGTGAAAAGCGGCCAGAACGCCAGGGCGCTCTTCGCGCCGAGGGCGAGGTTGGAGGAGAAGCGGGTGCCGGCCGCGCTGGACGCGAGGGCGTGGTCGTAGCCGGACAGGCCGATCCGCTGGCCGAGCCACAACATGGCGAACGTGCCCGCGACCGAGCCCCCGATGAGGGCCGTGACCACCGCGGCGCGGGCGGCCCCCTCCCGGGGGGAGACGGCGAACAGGTAGCCGAGGATGCCGGTGAGCAGGCCAGCGACCGCGCCGATGGCGCAGAACCAGACGTCCGCGCCGAAGAACGCGCGCGTCTCCGCGTTGATCACCTCGGCGGTGCCCGCGCCGATCTCCTGAAGCAGCGCCCGCGGCGCGAACTCGCCCCAGATCAGGCCGCCGAGAAGGCCGAGCACGGCGCTGCCCGCGAGCGCCGCGACGACCCACGCGACGGTTCCGCGCGTTCCCTGGAGGCTCCGCTCGCCAGGAATGCCTGGCTGCTGCGGCCCCGCCGGCACCGTGGCCATCTCGGACATGCCACCTCGCTTTCCTCTGGTGATGGTACGCGGTTTGAGTAGCGGACTGACGGGCAGTCGGACGGCGCCAAGGCCAGATTCCGGCCAGGCTTCGGCCAACTTCGGGAGGTCACCGTGTCCGCTGGCGCCGTCATCCTTCTCGTGATCGTGCTGGCGGTCATCGCCGTTACGGCGGGACTGGCCGCCGCGGTCACCCGCCGGCAGGCGTCGCGGCGCCGGACCGGGGCGGAATTCGGCCGCCTGGCGCGCGAGGCCGGGCCGCGGCGCGCGAAGGCGGAGTTCGCGGCGCGGCGCCGGCGCGTCGACGCCATGGGCATCAAGCCGCTGTCCGGCGAGCGGCGCTCCGGGTACGAGCGGCAGTGGGCCGCGGCGCAGGAGCGGTTCATCGACAATCCGGCGCAGGCCGTGACGTCGGCCGCGGGCCTGGTGACGGCGGCCGCGACCGAGCGCGGCTACGACGCCGGCGACCCGGGCCAGTTGCTGGCGGACCTGTCGGTGTACCACGGGCGGTACCTCGACGGGTACCGGAGCGCCGTGCGGACGACCGACCGGGCGGCGGCGGCCGCCACCGAGGAACTGCGCCAGGCGCTGCTCGGGCACCGGGCGCTCTTCCTCGACCTGCTCGCCGGGCCGTCCCCGGCCACGGCCGACCGCGGTGCCGCCGCCCGGCG
>DAHWEX010000266.1 GCA_027326205.1 Actinomycetota bacterium | reverse complement strand
CGCCTCGCCCTTGGCCATGTAGCCGAAGAACACGAGTTCGCCGGTGCGCGGGTCGATCTTGGGGTGCGCGGTCGCCGTCTGGGACGACAGGTCGCCCGCCCAGGTGAACTCCACGATCGTGTCGAGGGTGTCCGGGTCGATCTCTATGGGCGCGCTGTCCTCCTTGGAGGCGAGCAGCCTGCCGCCGTGCCAGTACACGTTGGTGTTGGCGAGCCCGCGGGACAGTCCCGCGACGGAAGGGTCGTCGGTGAACGGGTTCCGGTAGGCGCCGAACAGCGACCGCCGCGCCTCCCGCTCCGCCACGAACCGCGGCGTCCGCACGTACCTGGACCTGAAGTCGCAGTACCCGTTCTCGAACCGGAACATCGCGACCATGCCGTCGGCGTTGAAGTAGAAGTCGCGCTCGACGAACGGCGGCCACGCCGGGTCGGCGCCCACCCGGTAGTACGTGCCGTGCAGCGACGCCGGAATCTCCCCCTGCGTCACTTCAACCCCGCGGATCTCGCCCTCAAGCCGCACGGGCGCGAACCGCCCCTGGAAGCCGGGCTCGCCGGGGAACCGCACCGTCATCTCGCACCGCCCTTCGCCGGGTCGCGCTGAGCGTAACCCGGCCGCCCGGCACCGAGAAGGGCGGCACAGACCCGATTCATCCCGGCCATCTTGTGCCATCGGGACAATCAACGTCATCAGCGACAATCAATGTCATCCCGAACGGTCCGCTGCTCCGCGCCCCCCGCAAGCTGATCAGCGCGCCGGCCCACCGCTAATCACCCCGCTGGCACCGCACCGGCCCAGCGCCGATCACCCCGCTGGCGCTGTTCACCCGCTGGCGCCGTGTCGCACAGCGCTAATCAGCCGCTGGCGCCGTGTCGCACAGCGCCGAACCTATTGGTCCCGTGCGCCATAGCGCCATGGCTCTCTCAGCGCCGCGTGCCACGGTGCCAGTGCCACGGTGCCAGTGGCGCGCGACTGCCGCCGTGGCCCACCGCGCCCAGTCCGGCAGTGGGGGGAGTCCGCGCGGCTAGCGCGGTGGGCCACGGCGCTCCTGGCAAAGCGCGTCAGGCGGCCGGGAGGACGACCTCCACGGCGACCGTTTCCCCCCGGTCCGCCAGCGGGAGCAGCGAGCCGGCGATCTGCTCGCCGTTGACGCGGGTGCCCGCGCCCTCGGCGAGGCCCGAGTCGAGGGTGGCCGCCCGGCGGACGGTGATCTGGTAGGTCGCGCCGCGGAACCGCCGGGTCGCGGTGAAACCCGGCCAGGCGGACGGGATGACCGGATCGACCCGCAGCCCGTCGAACTCGGGGCGGATGCCGAGGATCCACTGGGTGATCGCGACGAAGTTCCAGGCGGCCGTGCCGGTCAGCCAGGAGTTCTTCGCCTCGCCGTGGGTCGCCGCGTCCCGGCCCGCGATCATCTGCGCGTAGACGTACGGCTCGCAGCGGTGAACCTCGCCGAGGGACTCGCGGGCCGAGGGGTTGATCCGGCGGTAGTAGTCGAAGGCGGCGTCCCCGTCCCCGGTCATCGCCGAGGCGATCATCACCCAGGGGTTGGTGTGGCAGAAGACGCTGGCGTTCTCCTTGTAGCCCGGCGGGTAGGAGGAGATCTCGCCGAGCTCGATGCGGTAGCTGGTGAACGCGGGCTGGAGCAGCATGACCCCGTGCGGGGTGGCGAGCCGCTCTCTGACGCTGGCCAGCGCGCGCTCGGCGCGGGTGGCGCCAGAGTCAGCCGCGGCCGTTCGGTCGACGGGGCTTGTTTCCTCCCGCGCGGCGAGCAGGCCGCTGTAGTCCCCGGTCGGCCCTCCCCTGACCAGTTCGCGCGGCTCGGCCGCGGCCAGCCCGATACCGCCCATGATGCACATGCCCTGCGGCTCGATGAAGATCTGGCCTTCGGTGTTCTTCGCGCTGCCGACCGGGTTTCCGTAGAAGTCGTAGGCGCGCAGGAACCAGTCGCCGTCCCAGCCGTGCTCGGCGGTCGCGACAGCCATCTTCTCCGCGTCGGCCCGGTAGGCATCGGCCTCGGCGAAGCGGCCGACGAGCGCGGCGATGCCGGCCAGTTCGCGTGCCGCCAGCGTGAAGAGGCCGGCGATGAACACCGACTCCGCGGCGCCGCCCGACTGGTTCTCCGTGGTCTGGAAGGACTCGCCCGGGGTGTCCGAGAAGCAGTTGAGGTTCAGGCAGTCGTTCCAGTCGGCCCGCCCGATGAGCGGCAGCCCGTGCGGGCCGATCCGGTCGAGGGTGTACCGGACGGACTGCTCCAGGTGACCGTAGAGGGTGTTCCCGCCGCCGTCGCTGAACTTCACCGGCTCGTCGAGGATCGTGGTGTCGCCGGTCTCCTTAAGGTAGGCGGCGACCGCGAGCACGAGCCAGAGCGGGTCGTCGTTGAACCCCGAGCCGATCGCGTCGTTGCCCGTCTTGGTCAGCGGCTGGTACTGGTGGTACGCCCCGCCGTCGGCGAACTGGGTCGCCGCGATGTCCAGGATGCGCTCCCGGGAGCGCTCGGGGACGAGTTGCACCGCGCCGAGGAGGTCCTGGCAGGAGTCACGGAAGCCCATGCCCCGGGAGATCCCGGTCTCATAGGACGAGACCGACCGGCTCATGTTGAAGGTCACCAGGCACTGGTAGGCGTTCCAGATGCTGACCATCCGGTTGGTGTCGGTGTCCGGGGTGCCGGCGACCAGGACGCCAAGCATGTCCGCCCAGTAGGCGCCGAGGTCCGCGAAGCCCGCGTCGACGGTCCGCGGGTCCAGCCAGTGCGCGATCAGCGGCTTGACGAGGGACTTGTTGATGACGCCCGGCGACTCGAACTTGGCGTCGCGGGGGTTCTGCCAGTAGCCGAGCAGGAAGATGACTTCCCTGGTCTCGCCCGGCGCCAGGGTGAGCCGGACGTGGTGCGCGCCGTGCGGCGACCACCCGTGGGCGACCGAATTGGTGAGCTCGCCGCGCTCGACCCCGGCGGGCTCGTGGAAGCCCCGGTACGGCCCGAGGAACGCCTCTCGCTGCGTCTCGAAGCCCGCCAGCGGCTCGGAGCAGGCGAAGTAGGCGAAGTGATCGCGCCGCTCGCGGTACTCGGTCTTGTGGTAGATGACCCCGTCGGCGACCTCGACCTCGCCGGTTGAGTAGTTGCGCTGGAAGTTCGTGGTGTCGTCCTGCGCGTCCCACAGGGCGAACTCGACCGACGAGAACAGCGACAGCTCGGCCGGGGTCTCCCGGTCGTTGGTGACGGCGGCCCGCCAGACCTCGAGGTTCTCGCCCCGCGGCACGAAGTACGTGGTCTTCGCGGCGATCCCGGCCCGCTTCGCGGAGATCGTCGTGTACGACAGGCCGTGCCGGCACTCGTATTCGTCGAGCGGGGTCCTGGTCGGCTGCCAGGACGGCGACCAGAACTCGCCCGTGGCGTCGTCACGCAGGTAGAGGTAGCGGCCGCCGGTGTCACCGGGCACGTTGTTGTAGCGGTACCTGGTGAGCCGGCGCAGCCGCGCGTCCAGGTGCCAGGACAATCCGCCGGCCGTGTTCGAGACGGTGCCGAAGTGCCCGTCCGTGCCCAGGTAGTTAATCCACGGCACCGGAGTGTCCGGGCGGGTGATCACGTACTCGCGGCGGTCGTCGTCGAAGTAGCCGTAGCGCATGGCCGTTACTTTACCGGTTTAGTGCCGACGTGGCCATGGTCATTAATCATTTACCAGACGCGGTGCGCTACCGCCGCGCGCCGCG
>DAHWEX010000259.1 GCA_027326205.1 Actinomycetota bacterium | reverse complement strand
GTCGATCCGGATCTGTCGCCGACGCGGCTTTCTCTTCGCCGCTGGGCTTTTCATATTTGCTGGGGCAGACAGAACTCTGAGGACATCCTTCAGCCGGAGTACCTAATGGTGAGGGCGCGATGACGGCGGTTGAGGCCGCTGGGGACGAACGGCAGCCAGCGGACGGCCCCTGGCCGCGCGCCGTGCGGTGCTCGCCTGCCCCCCGGGCGACTCAGCCGCCCGCCGCGATGACCAGGGAGCCGGTGCCTGGGCTTCCCCCGGGTCAAGGGCTTGCTCCACGCTCACCTGCCTGGGCGTACCCGCCTTCCCTGACGACCCGAGTCACGGGAAGCACAGCGTCAACTAGAACAATCAACCCGGGAGTCCGTTACCCATGAATTCCGAGCCAAGCGCCGACGACGCGAAGTTCCGCTACGGCGCTGCACTAGCCGAGCAGATCGAGCTCAAGTGGCAGCAGATCTGGTCTGAGCAGGGGACCTTCGAGACCCCGAACCCCGCAGGAGACCTAGCCGCCGCGAGCACGCTGGACCCCGCGCGCAAGCTCTTCGTCATGGACATGTTCCCGTACCCGTCTGGCTCGGGCCTGCACGTCGGTCACCCCCTCGGCTATATCGCGTCTGACGTGTACGCGCGCTACATGCGGATGACGGGCCACGTCGTCCTGCACCCGTTCGGCTTCGACGCGTTCGGCCTGCCCGCGGAGCAGTACGCGATCGAAACCGGGCAGCACCCGGCCGTGACCACCGCGCAGAACATCGCGAACATGCGACGGCAGCTGCGGCGCCTGGGGCTGAGCCACGACCCGCGCCGGGAGATCTCCACCGCTGACCCGAAGTTCTACCGCTGGACGCAGTGGATCTTCCTGCAGCTGTTCAACTCCTGGTGCGACCCGGATACCGGCAGGGCGCGCCCGGTCAGCGACCTGGTCGCGGAATTCGAGCAGGGCACCCGGCCGCCCGTGTCGGAGGCGAACCCCGGGACGCGGGCGTGGCGGGAACTGGACGACGTCACCAGGCGGCGCGTGATCGACTCGTACCGGCTGGCCTTCCTGTCCGAGGCGCCGGTCAACTGGTGCCCCGGGCTGGGCACCGTCCTGGCCAACGAGGAAGTGACCGCGGACGGGCGGTCGCAGGTCGGCAACTACCCGGTCTACCGTCGTCGCATGAAGCAGTGGATGCTGCGCATCACTGCGTACGCTGACCGGCTGCTCGCCGACCTGGACGGCCTGGACTGGACCGAGTCGCTGAAGACCATGCAGCGCAACTGGATCGGCCGCAGCGTCGGCGCGGACATCCGCTTCCAGGCCGGCGAGGGCAGCGAGATCCAGGTGTTCACCACCCGCCCTGACACCCTGTTCGGGGCCACGTTCCTGGTCCTGGCACCGGAGCACCCGCTCGTTGCCGCGCTCACGGCCGACGAGTGGCCCGAGGGGACACCGGGCGAGTGGAAGGGCGCCCCGCTGTTCGGCGACGAGGCTTCGGCCTCGCCCCGGTCGGCGGTCGCCGCCTACATCGAGCGGACGGCTCGCGTCAGTGACCGGCAGCGCCAGGCCGAGACCGCTAAGTCCGCGGTGTTCACCGGCAGCTACGCCGTCAACCCGGTTTCCGGCGCGAAGATGCCGATCCTGATCTCCGACTACGTCCTGGTCGGCTACGGCACCGGCGCCATCATGGCGGTCCCCGCGCACGACCAGCGGGACTACGAGCTGGCCACCGAGATCGGCCTGCCGCTGGTAGCGGTCGTCCGGCCCGGCGAGCAGTGGCTGTCCGAGCGCCCGGGGGCCGACGCGGATGAGCCGGCCACCTGGGGTGAGGCGTTCCACGCGGACGGCACGCTGGTCAACTCCCGCGGGGACGGCATCTCGCTCAACGGGCTGGGCACCGACGACGCGAAGAACCGCGTCGTGCGGTGGCTGGAGGATTCGGGCCTGGGCGCGCGCCGGATCACGTACAAGCTGCGGGACTGGCTGTTCTCCCGGCAGCGGTACTGGGGCGAGCCGTTCCCCATCGTGTACGACGAGACCGGCCTGCCCATCGCCCTGCCGGAGTCCCAGCTGCCGGTGGCGCTACCGCCCATGAGCGACTTCCGGCCGCAGGCGGTTGGCGAGGACGAGGACCCGAAGGCTCCGCTGTCGCGCGCCCCGGGTTTCGAGGTGGTGGAACTCGACCTCGGCGACGGCCCGCGCCAGTACCGCAGGGAGACCAACACGATGCCGCAGTGGGCGGGCTCGTGCTGGTACTACCTGCGCTACCTGGACCCGGACAACGACCAGCGGTTCGTGGACCCGGCCGTCGAAGAATTCTGGATGGCCGGCGTCGGCGAGGCCGGCCGGGTCGGCGGTGTCGACCTGTACATCGGCGGCGTGGAGCACGCCGTCCTGCACCTGCTGTACGCGCGGTTCTGGCACAAGGTGCTGTACGACCTGGGGCACGTCTCGACGCCCGAGCCGTTCCAGCGCCTGTACAACCAGGGCTACATCCTGGCCGACGCGTTCACCAACCCCAGCGGCCGCTACGTGCCGGCGACCGAGGTCGAGGAAACACCGGACGGGCCGTGCTACCAGGGCGAGCCTTTGAAGCGGCACTACGGCAAGATGGGCAAGAGCCTGAAGAACTCGATCTCGCCCGACGAGATCTACCAGTCCTACGGCGCCGACACGCTGCGCATGTACGAGATGGCGATGGGGCCGCTGGACGTGGACCGGCCCTGGCAGCCCGACGACATCGTCGGCGTCTACCGGTTCCTGCAGCGGCTGTGGCGCAACGTCATCGAGGAGGAATCAGGCGACCTCCGCGCGGAGGCGAAGCACCTGCCGTCCAGCGACCCGCTGTACAAGCTCACTCACCGGACCGTCAGCGAGGTCACGGGGTACTTCGACGATCTGCGGTTCAATGTCGCCATCGCCCGGATGATCGAGCTGAACAACGCGCTGACCCAGTTCGTGCAGCGCGAGGACGCCTTCCCCCGCCAGGTGGTGGAGGCACTCGTGCTGATGACCTTCCCGCTCGCCTCGCATGTCGCCTCCGAGCTGTGGGAGCGGCTGGGGCACCGCGACCGCATCGACGACGTGGCCTTCCCCGTCGCGGACCCGGACGCGATCCGGGAAGAGACCGTCACCATCCCGGTCACGCTGGACGGCAAGCCGCGCGGGACCATCACCATTGACCGCGAAGCGGTGCAGGACGACGCGATGGCGGCGGCCCTGCGACTGGAGAACGTGGCCAGCGTGGTGGCGGACAGGGCGATCGCGCGAGTCGTGTTCGTCCCGGGCAAGATCCTCAACATCGTGACCAAGGCCCGCGGGTAGCACGCCCCGGCGAAGGAGGCTGGAGGGCTTGGCAAGGATGTAGGGGCGTCGCCGTGTTCGCGGAAAACGTGATCGCGGTGTGCGGGCGGCGGCCGCGGACCGCTGAGCGGGACGGAGGCAGCCGCGCTCGCCGGCGATCTTGTGCAGTTCGTGCGCGATCCGGCGTGCGGGAGCGGGCAGGTCAGACGCTCATCGGCGACAAGAATTATTTCGGAAAACTGTTCGAATAGGTTATCGCGGAAAGTGAGGTCCGGCTGCTCCGCCCGGTCCGCAAGGGCGAGCTGCCGCGCGCGGGCCGGCAGTACCTCAAGCCCTTCAGGCAGGTCATCGAGTCGGTGAACTGGTCT
>DAHWEX010000247.1 GCA_027326205.1 Actinomycetota bacterium | reverse complement strand
GGCACCCCAGATCTACCATGCAAAGCAGGGCTTCTAACAAACAGGCAGCCGCAACGTCGCGCTCGGCGCTGGCGCCGAGGTCTCGGTCGGCTACCAGACACGGTCTCAGGGACCAGGGCGGCGCCTGCCGCTGGCGTGGGAGACACCGGCAGCGGCCCTCCCCGCTCAGGCGGGCCTGAGGCCGCCGATGCCGAGCGATCCGTCGTTTCCCGCTCCCTGCTCCGCCTGGCGGACATAGGCGTCGGGGTCCTTGTCCACGGGGCGGACGCCCGTGACGTTGCGTGCCTCGTAGGCGGCGAAGGCGACGGCGAGGTCGTGGCGCTGCCGCAGTCCGCTCAGCCGGCGGAAGTCGGTGAGGCCCTCGCGCTCCTCCTCGGCCATGTGGTCGCCGTTGGCCCGGTTGGCGGCCGCGACGGCCGCGTACCACGCGTCGCTGCCGGGCTGATGGCGGGCGACGTCCGCGACCGCGTCCCGGATCTCGTTGTGGTCGTGGATGGCGTCCTGCGTCTCGTCCTCGACCCCGGCCCGGCGCCGGGCGGCGATCCCGACCTCGAGCAGCACGGGGTAGAAGATCGCCTCCTCCGCGGCGGCGTGCGTCTCGAGAAAGGCCGCGAGCCGCGTCCACACGGCGGCCAGCGCCTCGGTGTCGGACCGGTCGATCTGCTCGAGGATCGCGAACAGGCGCCGCTGCTCGTGGTGATCGTCGAGTATCAGCTGGGTGATGTCCACACGTCTCCTATCGGCGATTGCCCGCTACCGTGAACAGGCGCTGCCCGGCCGCTCCGGGCAGCTACCCTAGCTCTTTCCCAAAGCGGGCCGTCCTACCATGGCGGGCGGCACTTGAGACGGCAGGCCGTCGGACGGCTTCACCACCCTGTGGGAACGTGCGTCTCGCCGGCGCGTGTCGCCACGGGGCGAAGCAACCGCCCGTTCTGCTGACTCGTCGCGGTACCCCGCACCCGCTGAGGCTTGCCGCGACCTCTGGGGTACTGGCAGGTCCTCCCAGGACCGTGCGGCGGGGCCTTAGCCTGGGAGCATGGACAACGGGAACGAGATGCGCGATTTCTTGGTCTCGCGCCGCGCCCGGATCACCCCGGAGCAGGCGGGGCTGCCCGCCTACGGGGGCAACCGGCGGGTGGCGGGGCTGCGCCGGGAGGAGGTCGCGCTGCTGGCCGGGGTCAGCATCGACTACTACACCCGGCTGGAACGCGGCCGGGCGGGCGGGGCGTCCGACGGCGTCCTGGAGGGCATCGCCCGCGCCCTGCACCTGGACGAGGCGGAGCGCGCCCACCTGTTCGACCTCGCCCGCGCCGCGGGCCCGCCCGTGCCGCGTCCGCCGCGCCGTGCCGCGCCGCAGGAGGTGCGGCCCAGCGTGCGGCGCATCCTGGACTCGATGGCGGCCGCTCCCGCCTACGTGCGCAACGCGCGGCTGGACCTCCTGGCGGCCAACCGGCTCGGCGCGGCGCTGTTCGCGCCGGTGCTGACCAGCCCGGCCCAGCCGGCCAACAACGCCCGGTTCCTGTTCCTGGATCCCGCGGCCCGCGACTTCTACGTCGGCTGGGAGCGGCAGGCGCAGGACGTGGTGGCCA
This sequence comes from Actinomycetota bacterium, assembly GCA_027326205.1. Lineage (GTDB taxonomy): Bacteria > Actinomycetota > Actinomycetes > Streptosporangiales > Streptosporangiaceae > Trebonia. The sequence continues at coordinate 4,599 of DAHWEX010000247.1, read as the reverse complement.
TGCTGCGCGCCGAGGCCGGCCGCAGCCCGCACGACAAGGCCCTGTCGAACCTGATCGGCGAGCTGTCGACGCGCAGCGAGAACTTCCGCACCTGGTGGGCCGCGCATAACGTCCGGTTCCACCAGACCGGGGTCAAGCGCTTCTGCCACCCGGTGGTCGGCGACCTTACCCTCACCTTCGAGGCCCTGGACCTGGCCGCCGACGCGGGGCTGCGGATCTCCGCCTACACCGCCGAGCCGGGGACTCCCTCCGAGGACGCCCTCAAGGTCCTGGCCTCCTGGGCGGCCACGCTCGAGCAGCAGGCCGGGACGACGGGCAACGGGTAGGCACCGCCGCGGCAGGGGGGTCCTGCCGGTACCCGGAACGAGCGGACCTGCCCGCGCCGGCCGGATAGTGGTTGCCTGAACTGGGAAGGCAACGCCCGCAAGAATCACTGACGACGCGGAGGAACGACATGGAAAAGCGCATCCTGGGATCCGGCGGCCTTGAGGTTTCCGCTCTCGGGTTCGGCTGCATGGGCATGAGCCAGAGCTTCGGCCCGAACCCGGGCGACCGCGGCCAGATGATGAGCCTGCTGCGGACCGCGGTCGACCTGGGCGTCACGTTCTTCGACACCGCCGAGGTCTACGGCCCGTACGTCAACGAGGAACTCGTCGGCGAGGCACTCGCCCCGGTCCGCGACCAGGTCGTCATCGCGACCAAGTTCGGGTTCGCGTTCGACGACCAGGGCCGCCAGACCGGGCTGGACAGCAGCCCGGAGCACATCAGGGCCGCGGTGGACGGGTCGCTGCGGCGGCTGCGCACCGACCGCATCGACCTGCTCTACCAGCACCGCGTTGACCCGCGGGTGCCCATCGAGGACGTGGCCGGCGCGGTCGGGGAACTCGTCGCGCAGGGCAAGGTCAGGCACTTCGGCCTGTCCGAGGCCGGAACGCGCACCATCCGCCGGGCGCACGCGGTGCACCCGGTCGCGGCCCTGCAGAGCGAGTACTCGCTGTTCTGGCGCGAGCCCGAGCAGGAGATCATCGGCGTCCTCGAGGAGCTCGGCATCGGGCTGGTGCCGTTCAGCCCGCTCGGCCGGGGCTTCCTCACCGGCCGCATCGACCAGGGCACCGAGTTCGGGGCGGGGGACGTCCGGGCGAACCTGCCCCGGTTCACCGCCGAGGCCCGCGCCGCCAACCAGGTGGTGGTCGACGTGCTCGGCCGCATCGCCGAGGACAAGAAGGCCACGCCCGCGCAGACCGCACTGGCCTGGCTGCTCGCCCAGCGCCCGTGGATCGCCCCCATCCCCGGCACCCGCCGCCTGGAGCGGCTGGAGGAAAACCTCGGCGCCCTGAACGTCGAGCTGACGCCCGCCGACCTCGCCGCGATCGAGGACGCGTTCGCCGGCATCACCGTGACCGGCGCCCGCTACCCCGAGGCCATGCAGCGGATGGTCGACCGCTGACCAAGAGGGTCAGGGGCGGCCCAGAAGCGTGCGGTAGAGCGCCAGGTGCGCGGCCGCCGCTCGCCGCCAGGTGTACGAGGCGGCCAGCGCGCGCCCCGGGCCCGGCGGCAGCGGCGCCGCGAGCTGGCGGGCCAGGGCGGCGGCGATGCCGGGGACGTCCCGCGCGAAGGCCACCGTGTCCCCGTAGACCTCGCGGAGCACGGGCAGGGCCCGGGAGACAACCGGGACCCCGGCCGCCAGTGCCTCCATGCCCGCCAGGCCGAAGCCTTCCTTGTTACCGGGGACGGGGTCCAGTCGCCCGGACGAGGCGAAGCGACGGCCCGTTCCGCTGACTAATTCTTGTGAACGGCCCGCCCGCTCCGTTGCATAAGCCGTTCAGCTGCAGATGTCGGATCGTGCGGGAAATTGGCGAATTGCTGCTGATGGTTAATTCCTGCCACAATATCCCCTGGGCAGGCGTATCGAACGGCAACGCGGGTGCGCCTGGGGGAGGCGCGCATGACTGGTGAGTTCACGTCCAGGCCCCAGGGTTTCCTCGGAGAACTTGAGCCGGGGAGCCGGATAGCGGGCTACGTGATCGAAGAGCGAATCGGTGCGGGCGGGATGGCCGTCGTATTCCGCGCCCGCGACGAAATGCTCGGCCGCTGGGCGGCGGTCAAGGTAATCGCGCCGTCGATGGCAGGCGACCCGGAGTTTCGCGCGCGGTTCCTGCGGGAGTCGCGGGCCGTGGCCGCGGTCAACTCACAGCACATCATTCCTGTCTACGGGGCGGGCGACGCCGGGGGAACGCTCTACATCGCGACGCGGTTCGTGGCCGGCGGTGACCTGGCGGCGCTGGCCAGGCGGGCCGGGGGCCTCCTCGCCCCTGACCGCGCGGCGGGCCTGGTGGCGCAGGTGGCATCCGCCCTCGACGCCGCGCACGCGGCCGGCCTGGTGCACCGGGACGTCAAGCCGCAGAACATCCTCATCGACTCCACCCCCGAACTGCCCGAACATGCCTTCCTGGCTGACTTCGGGCTCACCAGGGGAGCCGGGGCGTCCACCGGGCTGACGGCGGCCGGGCAGTTCGTCGGCACGCCGGAGTACTGCGCGCCCGAGCAGGTCAGGGCTGGTTCCGTGGACGGGCGGACCGACCAGTACGCGCTGGGATGCGTGGCCTTCGCCCTGCTCACCGGGAAGACTCCGTTTCACCGCGACGAGACCGTGGCGACGCTGTACGCGCAGGTCCACGACCCCGTGCCGTCGCTGCGCGCGATCCGTCCCGGACTTCCGCCCGCGGTCGACGACGTCATCGCGCGGGCTCTCGCGAAGTCACCCGCCGACCGGTACGCGCGGTGCGGCGAGTTCGCCGCGGCGCTGCAGGCGGCCCTCCCCCAGCCCTGGCCGGCCGCACCGGAAGATCCCGAGGCCGTCGGCTCTCAGCCGGACGTGCCGCGGCATCCCTCCAGCCCGTCGTCCCCTGTATCCCCTGTATCTCCAGTGTCCCCGGCGTTCCCGTCGTTCCCTGTGGTCAGCACCAGGTACGACCTCGCCGCCCCCCAGGACGAAGCTAAGTACGCGAGCACGGTCGGCGGCGGGAAGTACAGCGCGGGCAGCCCGCTGTCGTCACCGGCCAGCGGGCAAGAGAGCCAGCCGAAGAGACCGAACCGCCGGGCGGCCCTGGCCGGGGGAACGGCGGCGGTGGTCCTCGCCGCGGCGGTCCTTGGCTACGCGGAGTGGCGGGCCGGATCGTCGCATGGCGCGCCGGCCGGAGCGTCGCATGGCACGAGCGCAGCCAATGTCGTGCAGGCGGCCGCCGGGCCAGCGGTCAGCGCGAGCGGTTCACGGGGGAGCGCCAGTCATCCCCGTTCGCCGTCGCCGTCGCGGACAAGCCCGTCGCCAGCCGCCGCGGGCGCGCGCAACGCGTCTCCCAGCCAGGTCTCGGGCACGACCCCGGGCACGGGCACGGTCTCGCACGCGACCTCGGGCAACGGCTCGGGCAAGGTCCCGGTCAAGGTCCCGAACACGACCCCGAACACGGTCCCCGGTCAGGTCACCGGGGTAGCCGCCACCGCGGGCGACGGCCGGGTCGCCCTCGGCTGGCAGGCAGCGTCGGGCAAGCCAACCGGGTACCAGGTCGATGTCAGCCCGGCCCCCGCAGGAGGCAGCGGGCTGCAGCAACTCGGCACCGCGACATCGGACACGGTCACCGGCCTCGCCAACGGCACCACGTACACGTTCACCGTCACGGCGACCAGTGCCGCGGGCAACGGCCCGAAGTCGGCGGCCGTCACCGCGGTCCCGGTCGGCAAGCCGATCGCGACCGCCGCGCCGTTGGCGACCGACACCGGGAGCGTCGGCGCGAACAGCATCATCGAGGTGTCCGCGGAAACCGGTTCCAACCCCAACGGCTCGCCGGTCCAGTTCTACACCGTCTACGAGTACGAGGCACTGTCAAGCAGCGGACCCTTCGGCGGGACCCCGATCGCCTCCGGGGAGCAGGCCCCGAACGGCGGCAACATCACCCTGCCCAGGTTCACGGTGCCCAACAACGGCTCCTGGTATGAGTACGCGTACACCGTGACCACCGCGGTCGGCACGTCGGCGTTTTCCCCGTTTTCCCCGGCCATCCAGGCCCCCGTCGCGCCGGCGACCAGTTCGTCGACGGCCGCGTCCTGACACCCCCGGCGTAACCCCGGGCGGGCTGGACCGGGGACGGGCGGATCGCGGTCAGCGGCGTGCCGTCGGCCCGGACGCGGCCGGGCACCCGGCCGCGGAGCGAACGGGGAAAACACGCCAAAACTCGTTCTGCTACCACGCATTCCCGGTTTCATGCCGGCCCCGGGCCTGAAATATGAACTGTTATCGCGCCCATGCTTGCCCGGCGCGCTAACGACCGCGAACCTGCTTCCAGCGTCCGCGATCCGCCGGCGCCAATGACGGGCTATGCCTGGTCCAAGGCATTGAACTGATCCTCGCTTGCGGGTACGAACCTGCGGGTATGAAACCGCGCGTCCGCGGAACGTCCATCTTCTGCGCCGCTTACGCTTACACTTGTGTAAAGAACAATCACCACCCCAATCGGAGTAATCCCATGGCCCAGCAGGTGCACACTCTTTTTATCGACGACATCGACGGTGGTGCGGCGGAAGGGACCGTCCGTTTTGCCCTGG
>DAHWEX010000242.1 GCA_027326205.1 Actinomycetota bacterium | reverse complement strand
ACGGCGTCAGCTGAACGGCCGCCCGCTGAACCAGGGCATGGCCGGCCGCTATGCCGGCCACCGGGGCGACAACGTTGGTCCACGGCGAGCGAGCAGCCGGGGAGGCGGCGCCGAGACGGGCAGCCGCGATTGCAATCGTCGTGTTATCCACCGTAGGCACCTCCTTCTCGTGTGCTCAGCCCTACGGACATGACGCATAGCCTACGTAAGGCTCAGCGACGGGGCAACAAATTTTTGACCTGCGGTTACGTTCTTCTCCCCGCGGAAATCTCCGGAGGCGGGTGAGCCCTCAGCCACGCACCGTGTCGGAGATTCTGATGAGGCCCTCCTGGACGACCGAGACGACGAAGTCGCCGTCGGCCGTGAACACCTGGCCGCGGGCGAAGACCCGGCCGCCGGACGCGACGGGGCTCTCCTGCGCGTACAGCAGCCACTGGTCGGCGCGGAACGGACGGTGGAACCACATCGCGTGGTCCAGGCTCGACCCCACCGTGCGGCCGTCGAACCAGGTGGCCCCGTGCTCGAGCAGCGCGGTTTCCAGCAGGGTGAGGTCGGACGCGTAGGTCATCAGGCACACGTGCAGCAGCGGGTCGTCCGGCAGTTCCCCGTTGACGCGCACCCAGACCAGGTTCTGGTGGTCATACTTGTCCCGCAGTGCCGGGTCACGGGCCAGCTCGATGGACAGCGGCCCGGCCGAGCGCAGCTCGATCGGCGTGCTGCCGTGGTGGGCGGGGAGCCGCAGGTTGATCAGCTCGGCGATCCGCTCCGCATCGGAGCGGAGCTCCTCGGGGCGGGTGGCCGCGGGCATGGGGGCCGCGTGCTCGTACCCCGGCTCCGGCTGATGGAAGGACGCCGACAGCGTGAAGATCGGCTTGCCGTGCTGGACGGCGGTCACCCGCCGGGTGGTGAACGAGCGGCCGTCCCGGACCCGGTCCACGGTGTAGACGAGCGGCACCGCCGGGTCGCCCGGCCGGATGAAGTACGCGTGCAGCGAGTGGACCGGCCGGCCGTCCGGCACGGTCCGCCCCGCGGCGACCAGGGCCTGCCCCGCCACCTGGCCGCCGAACACCCGCTGCACGGTCTCGTCGGGCGAGCGGCCGCGGAAGATGTTGACCTCGATCTGCTCCAGGTCGAGCAGGTCGAGCAGCTGGTCAAGTGCGTCACTCATGAACGGGTTCCCGTCGGTTGCAGGCTGGCCAGGAAGCGGGACCGCTGCCGGGTCGGCTCCGCGCCCGGTGCCCGCGCGGGCGCCCAGGAGAGCGCGAGGTGAACGCGGGCCCGGGTGACCGCGACGTAGAAGAGCCGCCGCTCTTCCTCGACGGCCGCTGCCGTTTTCGCATGCACGATCGGCATTATGCCCTCAATCAGGCTGGGGACGAGCACCGCGTCCCATTCGAGGCCCTTGGCCGCGTGCATCGTCGCGAGCGTCACGGCGTTCGCGACCGGCGCGTGACCGGTCTCCGCCCGCTCGGCCAGCTCGGCGGCGAAGTCCGCCAGGGTCGCCTCCGGGCGCGCCGCCGCCAGCGCGTCGGCGAGCCCGGCGATGGCGGCGAGGGACTCCCAGCGCTGCCGGCCCGGGCCGGGCGAGGGTTCCGGCGTGAGCCCCGCGCTCGCCAGCACGTGGCGGACAGCGGCGGGAAGCTCGCCGGGCAGCCCGGTGGCGTCGGTGCCGGCCCCCGCCGCCCGGGCCGCGCCGCGCACCAGCACGACGGCCTGGCGCACCTCGGGGCGGTCGTAGAAGCGCTCGGCGCCCCGGACGACGTAGGAGACCTTGGCGTCGGCGAGCGCCCGCTCGAACCGCTCCAGGTGCCCGTTGATCCGGAGCAGGACGGCGATCTCGCTGGGCTTGACGCCCTGGGTCCTGATGAGCGCCACGATCGCCGCGGCCACCCCGGCCGCCTCCGCTTCCTCGTCGGCGTACCTGGTCACCCGCGGTTCCGGCCCCGCCTTCCGCTGGGCGACGAGCGCGTCGTCCGCGCCCGGCATCAGCCGGTTGGCGACGTGCACCACCTGCGGCGTCGACCGGTAGTCGCGGACCAGCCGCACCAGCGCGGCGCCGGGGTAGTCGGCGGCGAACGACCGCAGGTACTGCGACGTGGCCCCGGTGAACGTGTAGATGGTCTGCCGGGGGTCGCCGACCACGCACAGCTCTTCCCGCCCGCCCAGCCAGGCGTCGAGCAGCAGCTTCTGCAGCGGGTTGACGTCCTGGTACTCGTCCACGGTGAAGTACCGGTACTGGTCGTGTACCTCGCGGGCGACGGCGGGCTCGGCGAGCAGGACCGCCGCGGTCAACTCGAGCACCGACTCGAAGTCGATGAGCTGCCGGTCCCGGCGCAGCGCCTCGTAGGCCCCATACAGCCGCCGCACGCACTCCACCCCGCTGGCCGGCGCCCGCCCGGCCTCGGTCGCCGCGAACACGTACGAGTCGGGGTGAACCTGGCAGACCTTCGCCCACTCGATCTCGGTGACGGCCTCGGCGAGCGCGGGGGCGGCCAGGTTCAGGCCGAGGCCTCGCGCGGCCTCCCGGAGCAGCGGCAGCTTGGACTCCACGAGCTGCGGCGCCCGCCCGCCGATCGCCCGTGGCCAGAAGTAGCTGAGCTGCCGCAGCGCGGCCGCGTGGAACGTGGTCGCCCGGACATCCTCGGCGCCGCCGCCGAGCGCCCGCAGCCGTCCGCGCAGCTCCCCGGCCGCGCGGACGGTGAAGGTCAGCGCCATCACGTGCCGCGGGCTGACCATCCCGGTCGCGACCGCGTAGGCGATCCGGTGAGTGATCGCCCGGGTCTTCCCGGTCCCGGCCCCGGCGAGCACGCAGACCGGCCCCTTGCTGGCGAGCGCGACCGCCCGCTGGTCGGGGTCGAGCGCGGCAAGCAACTGGTCGGCGTCCATCCGTCCCATAGTGCCGCAACTCACGGGCATCCGCGCCGGGCACACGGGAAGGCGCGGGCCGGGAAAGTTGTTTCACTGATCCGATTGCAGCCGGCAAAGAACACTGGAGGCCCCCCGTGCCGCTGACGATGTACACGACCACCTGGTGCGGGTTCTGCAGGAACCTGAAGCGGCAGCTCGGCAAGGCCGGGGTCGATGTCAACGAGGTCGACATCGAGCTCGACCACGAGGCCGCGAAGTTCGTCGAGAGCGTCAACGGCGGCAACCAGACCGTGCCGACGCTGCTGTTCGCGGACGGCTCCACGATGTGCAACCCGTCGGCGGCGCAGGTGCAGAAGAAGCTCGCGGAGCTCACCTCCGCCTAGGCAATCCGTCCCCGCCAGCGAATTTAGCAGCGAATGAAATTTCCGGGCTGCGATGATGCCCAGGTACCCTGAACGCAGCCCGGAGTTTTACGGGTGGGGAGGCAGGAAGGCATGAGCGTTAACGGTTCCAAAAATCCCGGCCGGCATGAGGATGTGGTGGTCAGGAAGGCCGAGCGCGGCTGGGTCGTCGGCGACGAGAACGTCTCCGACCTCACCAGCGCCATGGTGCTCGCCGACCTGTTCGCCGCCGACCAGGCGGACGACGACGACACCCGGGTCATGGAGGCCGTCGACGAGAACGGCGCGGCGCGGCAGCCGGGCGGCGCCCCCGCGCCGCGGGTGAACCACTCGGGGCCGCAGCGGATCCCCCCCGCCGCGGCCGGCCCGGCCGGCATCGCCGACAAGTCCGACAAGTCCGGCGAGTCCGGCGAGGCG
>DAHWEX010000409.1 GCA_027326205.1 Actinomycetota bacterium | reverse complement strand
CTCCGGGCTGCGGTTCCTCAACGCGAGCTACGGCTGGGCGTTCGGCCCGGAGCTGTGGGCGACGGAGGACGGCGGCGCCCACTGGCACCGGGTGACGACCGGCCCGTCGTCGGTCACCGACCTGGAGACCGCCAACGGCCGCGCGTATGCCCTGTTCGGCGACTGCGCCCCCACCCGCGTCAGCGGCGAAACCAACGAGAACTGCACGTCGTACACGCTGGAGACCGCCGTGGCGGGCAGCGATGCCTGGACGCCGGTCAAGGGCGTCCCCGCCGGCCTCTCCCCCGGCGCCGGCGCCGGGCAGCAGGCCAGCGCGGTCATCGAACTCGGCGGCACGGCGGGTTACCTCGTCGCGCCGGACGGCACGCTGTACTCCGGCCCGCTCGACGGCACGGCCTGGCACGAGGTGGTGCGCCTGCCCTGCGCCACGGGATCGGCGCAGGGTGACGGGCAGCCGCAGGGGCTGCTGCTGGCGCCGGCCGGCGTCACGTCCGGCGCGACCCGCCTGGCGATGGTCTGCTGGCAGGCGGCGTCGGGCACGACCTCCGTCTACGTGTCAACCGACAACGGGGCGAACTGGTCGCAGGAGACGGGCGTCGGCTCTATTCCCGCGACCAGCGTGCCCACGTCACTGACCGCGCTGCCCGACGGAACGCTGATCCTCGCGGCGGTACCGGCCAGTGCCGGCGCCAGCAGCGGCATCTTCCTGCTCGCCCCGGGCGCGACGCAGTGGCGGCAGGCCACCGTGGCGGATCCGTCGGGTGAGACCTACGGGTTCAGCTACGTGGGCATGACCAGCGCCAGCCAGGGGGTAGCGCTGGGTGGCAACCCGGACCTGCACGCGATCTGGATGACCGTGGACGGCGGCAAGACCTGGCAGGTCCGCCCGATCCAGAGCTAGCGGCGCGCTACTGCGCGAAGTCGCGCGCCGGCCGGCGCAGGGAGCGGAGCGGCGTGAACAGCTCGCCGCGCCGCGGGTTCAGACCCGCAGCAGCAGGGCCGAGCCCTGGCCGCCGCCGCCGCAGAGCGCCGCCGCGCCGAGGCCGCCGCCGCGACGGCGCAGCTCGCAGATGAGCGTCAGCGCGATCCGGGTGCCGGAGGCGCCGAGCGGGTGGCCGATCGCGATCGCGCCGCCGTTGACGTTCACGATGTCGGGGCTGACGCCGAGGTCGCGCATGGACGCGATGCCCACGGCGGCGAACGCCTCGTTGATCTCGATGAGGTCAACGTCGCCGACGCCGAGGCCGGCCTTGCCCAGGGCCTTGCGGATCGCGTTCGACGGCTGGAAGTGGAGGCTGTTGTCCGGCCCGGCGACCGTGCCGAACGCGCCGACCTCGGCCCAGATCGTGGCGCCGAGTTCCGCGGCCTTCGCCCGGCTCGTCACGATGAGCGCGGCGGCGCCATCGGAGATCTGCGACGACGAGCCCGCGGTGATCGTGCCGTCGGCGCCGAAGGCAGGCCGGAGCTTCGCCAGCGCCTGCGCGGTGGTGTCGCCGCGGACGCCCTCGTCGGTCTTGAAGACGACCGTCTCCTTGCGGGACTTGATCTCGACCGGCACGATCTCGTCATCGAGCAGGCCGTCCTTGGCCGCCCTGGCGGCGCGCTGCTGCGACCGGGCGGCGAACTCGTCCTGGTCCTCCCGGCTGATGCCGAGCTTGCCGCCCCGCCGCTCGGTCGACTCGCCCATCGACAGGCCGTCGAACACGTCGGTCAGGCCGTCGAGCGCCATCGAGTCGAGCAGTTCGACCGAGCCGTACTTGTAGCCCTTGCGGGAGTTCTTCAGGACGTGCGGCGCGTTGGTCATCGACTCCATGCCGCCGGCCACGATCACGTCGAACTCGCCGAGCCTGATCAGGTCGGCCGCCTGGGCGATCGCGTCGAGGCCGGACAGGCAGACCTTGTTGACCACCGTGGCCGGGACCGACATCGGGATGCCGGCCTTGACGGCCGCCTGCCGCGCGGTGATCTGGCCCGTGCCCGCCTGGAGCACGTGACCCATGATCACGTACTCGACCTGGTCGGGGCGGACACCGCCGCGGTCGAGGGCGCCCTTGATCGCGAACCCGCCTAGCTCGGCGGCGCTGAATCCGGCGAGGCTGCCGAGCAGCCGTCCGATCCCGGTCCGCGCTCCGCCGATGATCACTGGGTCACGGTCGCCCATGGGGTGCCTCCTGCGTATCTATACAGCCTTGTATGCCACGATACCTAGCATGCTGCTGACTATCGATCACGTGGGTATCGCCTGCCGGGACCTGGACGCCGCGATCGAGCGGTACAGAGGCGTCTTCGGGCTCACGCTGGTGAGCCAGGAGGTCAACGCCGAGCAGGGAGTGAAAGAGGCGATGCTCGCCACGTCGTCCGGGTCGTCCTACGTGCAACTGCTCGAGCCGCTCGCGCCGGACACCCCGGTCGGGAAGTTCCTCGAACGGCGCGGCGAGGGCATGCACCACGTCGGGTACGCGGTGGCGGACGTGCGCGCGGCGCTGGCGGAAATCGGCGCGGCCGGGGTCCGGCTGATCGATTCGCGGCCCCGGCACGGGTCGCTGGGTGCCTCGATCGCGTTCCTGCATCCTGGCGACCTTGGCGGGGTCTTGACGGAACTTGTGCAGCCGTTGCGCTAGCCTGATTGGTGCGAACGTTTGCATCGGGCGATGGGCCCTGGGGTGCATGAAACGTGACCTACGGGACGGTCCTCAGATACTCATGAGAGGCGTGTGACCTTTAGACTTATCTGGTACGGACCACCGCGGGTTTCTGACTGTGCAGAACATCGAAGCACCAACAGAGCCGGCGGCGGCGGAGTAGATTGCCTCTCATTGGCGAGACCGTCCACTCCCGCCCTTCGGCCCCGCCAGCCGTTCCCCGTCTAGCTTGGATTAGGCCCATATGCAATCGGATATTGACGCTCAGCTGTCCACCTTCTTCGAAGAGACACCACCGCGCGACTTCGCTAAGGTGATGCGCGGCTATGATCCGCACCAGGTCGACGATCACATCCGACAGCTCGCCAACGAGGTCCGCAGGCACCAGGAAGAGGCCGCTGGCGCGCGCCGCGACCTGCAAGACGCGCAGCGTCAGATCCAGGAGCAGGAGCGGCCGACGTACTCCGGGCTTGGCGCGCGCATCGAGCAGTTGCTGCGGCTCGCCGAGGAGCAGGCCACCGAGCTTGTGCAGGCCGCGCGGTCCGAGGCCAACGAGATCAAGGCCGCGGCGAAGGTTGACGGCGCTGAGCTGCGGGCGGCGGCCGAGAACGAGGCGGCGGAACTCCGCGCCAACGCCAAGCGCGAGTCCGACGACATGCGCGGGGCGGCCGAGCGCGAGGCCGACTCGATCCGCACCACCGCCAGGCGCGAGGCGGACGAGCTAACCTCCACCACCGAGCGCGAGGTCGCGAAGGTCCGGGCGACCGCCGACCACGAGGTCGCCGAGAAGCGCGCCTCCACCGAGCGGGACATCGCCAAGCTGCGCACCACGACCGAGCGCGAGGTGGCCCAGCTCAAGGCGGCGGCCAAGCGGGAGCGGGACGAGATCCTCACCAGCTCGAAGCGCCAGGCCGACGAGATGCGGTCCCAGGCGCAGCGCATCCTCGAGGAGAGCGAGGCGCAGCGGGCGCAGGCCGAGGCGGAATTCGACATCCAGCTCGCCGCCCGCCGCGAGGAGTCCGAGCGGCAGGAGGCCGAGCGGCTCGCCGCCGCCCAGGCCGCCACGCAGAAGCTGGTCTCCGAGGCCGAGCAGCGCGCCTCCACCGCGGAGCAGCGGGCCGCCAAGGCGTCCGCGCAGGCCGACCAGACCCGCCGCGACGCCGACCAGCACGCCCGGCAGCTCGTGTCGAACGCGAAGAAGAACGCCGACCAGATCGTCGCCCAGGCCAAGGCCCAGGCCGACCAGCTGATGGCCGACACCAAGGGCGAGATCGACCGGCGCCGCGCCGCGGCCCAGCACGAGGTCGACGACCTCACCAGGCAGAAGGAGAGCATCTCCACCCACCTGGCCCAAATCAGCCAGCTCCTTGGCACCCAGATGCCGGG
>DAHWEX010000218.1 GCA_027326205.1 Actinomycetota bacterium | reverse complement strand
GGCGTAGTCGAGCCTGCCGTCCACCGGGGTGGTGGACAGCACCGGCACGTCGGCCTCGGCGGCCGGCCAGGTGGTGGGCAGCCGGCCGCCCGGCTCGGCGGCGCCGAGCAGCACCTCGGCGGCGGCGTGGCCGACTTCCTGGCCGCCGAAGTAGCCGACGAGGACCGCAGCGACCTGGTCGCGCCACGGCAGCAGCACCGGGGCGCCCGCGTTGACGAGCACGACCGTGCGCGGGTTGGCGGCGGCGACGGCCCGGACCAGGTCGTCCTGGCGGCCGGGCAGCGCGAGCGAGGCCCGGTCGTAGCCCTCGGACTCGACCTCCGAGTTGGTGCCGACGACGACAAGCGCGACCTCGGCCCGCGCGGCCGCCGCCGCGGCGGCGGCGATGAGCGCGTCGTCGTCGGTGGCGGCGGGCTGGGTGCCGAAGCGCAGCCACAGCAGGCCGGCCATCGGCCCGTCGCGGTCCGCCAGCTCGTACTCGAACCGCAGTTCGACCGCCTTCCCCGCCGTTAGCGCCACCTCGGCGGCGGCGATGGGCGGTGCCATCAGCGCGGCGCCCAGGTCGGCGTGCTCGGACACGGCGACCTCGTCGACGACAAGCTGGCCGTTCAGGTACACCTTGCCGTGGCCGACGGCGGCGAACCCGATGCGGACCCGGCCGGAGTCGGCCGGGGTGAACCGGGTGGCCAGCTCCATCGTGGCCGACCGGCCGACCGGCGCGCTGCCGCCGAAGTAGACGAGCGCGGTCGACCGGCGGTCCTCGGCGAACAGTTCGGCGCCGTCCGCGTCAAGGAACCGCACCCGGGCGCCGGGGCCGCCGGTGACCGGGTTCGTCATGCCGGCCAGCGGCAGCTCGGTCAGGCCCTGCTGCACCACGGCGCCGCGCGAGTAGCTGACCTCGGCATCGGGCAGCGCGGCGCGCAGGCCGTCGAGCGGCGAGACCGTGTACCGCGGCATGACCGTGGCGCTGCCGCCGCCCTGGGTGCGGGCGAGCGCCGCGTTGTCGCCGATCACCGCGACCGAGCGCAGCCGGGCCGGGTCCCACGGCAGTTCCCTCCGGTTTCCGGCAAGCACCCGGTTTTCCAGCAGCACGGTGCCCTCGACGGCCGCCAGCCGGGCGAACGCGGCGCCGTCCTCCGCCTGGGGCGGCGGCGCTCCGTTACCGAAGTCGGCGGGCGGCCCGCCGAACGCGCCCGTCCGCCGCGCGAGGGTGAGGATCCGGGCCACCTTGCGGTCGACGGCCGACTCGGGGATCTCGCCGGCCCGCACCGCCTGGACCAGGGCGTCGCCCCACGGCCCGGCCGGCCCCGGCATGACCAGGTCCTGGGACGCGGTGGCGCTGGCCAGCGAGCGGACCGCGGTCCAGTCGCTGACCACCACGCCGTCGAAGCCCCATTCGCTGTTCAGCGGCGTCTCGAGCAGGTCGTTCTCGGTCGCGGTGGTGCCGTTGACCGAGTTGTAGGAGCTCATCACCAGCCAGGCGCGCGCCTGCGTCACCGCCTTCTCGAACGCGAGCAGGTACAGTTCGCGCAGCGCGCGGTCGCCGACCCGGACGTCCACGGTGAACCGGTCCGTCTCCGAGTCGTTGGCTACGTAGTGCTTCGGGGTGGCGCCGACGCCGCCCGCCTGCACGCCGCGCACGTAGGCGGCGGCGATGTCGGCGGTGAGCACCGGGTCCTCGCTGAACGCCTCGAAGTGCCGGCCGCCGAACGGGGAGCGGTGCAGGTTGATGGTCGGGCCGAGCACCACGTTCACCCCCTTGCGCCGGGCTTCCGCGGCGGCCGCGGCGCCGTACCGCCAGGCGATGCCGGGATCCCACGAGGAGGCGAGCGCGGTGGCCGACGGCAGGTTGAGCGACGGGTCGCGCTCGTCCCACACCTCGCCGCGCACCCCCGACGGGCCGTCGGAGAAGACCATGCGGCGCAGCCCGATCTTCTCGTTCGGCCACGTCGACCAGAAGTCGCGGCCGGTGAGCAACTGGACCTTCTCCTCCAGGGTGAGCGCGGCGATCGCCTCGGCGATCGCGGTGTCCCCGGTCACGGCTGTCATGAGGCGCCCTCCTGCCCGGCGGCGAGCAGCGCCCGCCGCTGCGTCCGGCGCTGTTCCTGGCGGGCCGGGTCGGGGACCGGCGAGGCGAGCAGCAGCCGCCGCGTGTAGGGGTGGCTTGGCCTCGCGGTCACCTCGCCGCCGTCGCCGTGCTCCACGATCTCGCCCCGGTACATCACCGCGACCCGGTGGGACAGGTGCCGCACCACGGTGAGGTCGTGCGAGATGAACAGGTACGCCACGCCGGTCGCCTCCTGGATTTCCTTGAACAGGTCGAGCACCCGGGCCTGAGTGGACAGGTCGAGGGCGGAGACCGGCTCGTCGCACACGACGAGCCTGGGCCGCAGGGCCAGGGCGCGGGCGATCGCGATGCGCTGGCGCTGGCCGCCGCTGAACTCGCGGGGCAGCCGGGTCAGCGCGTCGCGCGGCAGCTTGACCTGGTCGAGCAGGTTGCGCACCCGTGCCGCCGCTTCCTTCTTCTGCACGCTGTGCACCAGCAGCGGCTCGGTGAGGGTCTGCTCGATGGTCAGCGACGGGTTGAGCGACGAGTAAGGATCCTGGAAGACGACCTGGATCTCGCTGGCCAGGGCCCGCCGCGCGCTCCTTGGCAGGTGACTGATGTCGCGCCCGGCGAACGTGATGCGGCCGCCGCTGACCGGGGCGAGCCCGAGCACCGCCCGGCCCAGGGTGGACTTCCCCGAGCCGGATTCGCCGACCAGGCCGACGGTCTCGCCGGGGCGGATGTTCACCGAGACGCCCGCCAGGGCCCGGAAGGGCCGTCGGCGGACGCCCCGCGCGGGGTAGTCGACGACCAGGTCCTCGACGACGAGCAGCGGTTCTGGCATGCCTGACGGCTCCTTCCGCGTCGCTGGGCTCTCTGGGCTGACTGGGGTCTCTGGGGTCACTGGGCCACCGTCCCCGCGTACGGGCCGCGGGCCTGGTCCTCCGCCAGGATCGCGGCGAACAGCGACCGGGTGTAGGGGTGGCGGGGGTCGGCGAAGATGGACCGGGCGGGCCCGCTCTCCACGATGCGCCCGTCCTGCATGACGGAGACCCGGTCGCACAGGTCCGCGACCACGCCGAAGTTGTGCGTGACGAGCAGCACGGCCATGCCGAGCCCCTGCTGGAGGTCACGCAGCAGGTCGAGGATCTCCGCCTGAATGGTGACGTCGAGCGCGGTGGTGGGCTCGTCGGCGATGATCAGGCTCGGGTCGCAGGAGACGGCGCCGGCGATGAGCACGCGCTGGGCCCGCCCGGTCCATCTTCGCCGACCCCCGCCACCCC
>DAHWEX010000215.1 GCA_027326205.1 Actinomycetota bacterium | reverse complement strand
CGGCGCGGGCGGGCGCGGTGGATTGCACGGCCGCGTTTGACCTGGCTACCGCAAAGCTGGAGGTAAGCCCGCTGGACCCGGACGCCACGGAGCTGGCGTTGCTGAGCCTTGAGTGCGCGGAAGCGGGTCGGCCCCAGATGGCTGAGGTCGCCCTCAGGCTGATCGCGACGGCCTGGGAGCCTGGATTCACGGAAGAGCCGGGCTGGCTGGCCTCGCTTGAGGGCGCCATGCGCCTGGTGAACCGGGACGTGGCCGCGACCGGGGTCCGCCACCCCTGTCGGCTTCGCGTTCGCGACGACCCGGCCGGCGTCAGCGGCACCGCCTACGTTGAAACCTGGGGCGGGTACAACAGCGCAACCGCGCCGAGCGGCGGGACATCAGGGCCCGGGCAAGGTCGAACTCGCAGTCCGGGCGTGGGCTGCGCTCCCGGTCTACCCAGTGCGCCACGGAGATCTTGCTCGTGGATGCTGACATCAGCCAGCGGCCGGACTCCGTTATGTCTATCTATACACATCAGGTAGTCCATCAGGGGGCGGGATATGTCCGCTCGCTCGGTATTCGCTGACCTGCTCGCCGCCTACCGCAAGGAGGCGGGATGGACCCAGGCGAGGCCGCGCAGCGGTTCACCATGTCCTGCTCGCTATACCAGAAGATCGAGCGGTGCGAACGCAAGCCCCAGCGCGACATGGCAGTCCGGGGCGATGAACTGTTCGGGCTGCAGGGGGTCTTCGCGCGGGTCTACCAGGACATCCTCACCGAGCCGCACCCCGCCTGGTTCGGCCCGCGCGTCGAGTTCGAGGACCGCGCGACCGTCATCACCAACTGGGAGCAGCGCGCAATACCCGGTCTCCTGCAGACCGAGGCATACGCCCGCGCCGATATCCGGGCCTGTCAGCCCTATATGCCACCAGAGGTACTTGAGCAGAGGGTCCAGGCCAGAATTGAGCGGCAGGACATCTTCGCCCGCGAACACCCGTCGAAACTCTGGGCGATCCTCACCGAAGGGGTGCTCAGGCAACTGGTAAGCGTGAGGGCGGCGTCCTCGGCGGCATCGCCCGGTCCTTGAGCGCGCCATAGGGCCGAAGGTCCCTGGTAAATGAGCCAGCCATAGGGCCGAAGGTCCTTGATAAATCTCACCTAATGCCAACCAGAATCGCAGAAGCGGGGCATCTGATAACTTCCGGTGAGTCTGTGAATGTGCCAGTAAACATCGTGCGACTCGCCTTTAGGCCTGGAGAGGGCTATGCAGAATCTTGACGTTCTCGTGATTGGTGCCGGGCCTTACGGCTTGTCGATTTCTGCGCATCTTCGCGCGCTTAATACGGTTCACGCCGTTGTGGGCGCTCCCGTGGATGCATACCGCCTGCATTCTCCGGTCGGCATGTTCTTGAAATCCGAGCCGTACGCCTCGTCCATCGCCTCTCCGCAGCCGGGGTACGACGTCGGTACGTTCTGCAAGTCGCACGGGTACGAGTACACGGACCGGATCATCCCGTTGCCCGTCGAGCGGTTCGTCGAGTACGCCGACTGGTATACCTCCCAGTTCGTGCCCGACGTGCGGGAGGATCTCGTCACCAACGTGACCCCGGCCGGCGGCGGATTCCAGGTTGACTTCGCCGGGGGCGAGTCGGTCACCGCAGGGCAGGTCGTGATCGCGACCGGAGTGCGCCCGTACCGGCACATCCCCGATGAACTGTCCGGCCTGCCCGCCGAGCTGGTCTCGCACACCATCGACCACCATCGGCTTGATCATTTCAGCGGCCGGAAAGTCGTGGTAGTCGGCGCGGGCCAGTCAGCGCTCGAGACGGCGGCGCTGCTGCACGAACAAGGCGCCGAGGTGCGCATCGTCGCACGAGAACCGAAGATTGACTGGCACGTCCGGCCGAAGCACGTCAGCCGCCTCGGTCAGATCAGGAAGCCGCGGACCAATCTCTGCGAGGGCTGGGCCTGCAAGTTCTACGCCACCCCAGCGGCGTTCCGGCTGCTGTCCCCGGAGCAGCGGGCGACGAAGGGCCCGACCGCCGTCGGGCCATCGGGCTCGTGGTGGCTGAGGCAGCGGGTAGACGGTGTCGTCGAAACGCTCACCGGCCACCGCGTGCGGAAGGCTGACTCAAGCGGAGACGGCGTCCGGCTTTTCCTCGACGGCCCGAAGGAAACCGTCCTCGACGCGGACCACGTGATCGCGGGGACCGGGTTCCGGCTGGACATCGCCCGCCTTCCGTTCCTGCCCGCCGGCCTCCAGGCGGAGATCTCCACCTTCCGTAACTACCCGGTGGTCAGCAGGATCGGGGAGTCGTCGGTACGCAATCTGTACTTCGCGGGTGCGCCCACGGCGGCCGGCATCGGGCCGTCCGTACGTTTCATCGGCGGCACGCACAACGTATCGCGGCTGCTCGCGAAGGAACTGGCTGGACGCGCCCGGGCGCGTCAGTAACACCGATCCCCATGACCATCGCCGGGAGCGCTGCCGGCTGGCCGGCCCGTGCATCCGGCCCGTGCATCCGGGCCGCCAGCACTGGGGCGATCGGCGGGAATACTGAGGCTGCCGGGAACCTTACATCTCTCGGCGGCTGATCGCAGCCGTCAGCGTGGGCAAGAAACCCGCGCACGGTCGCTGTGTGAGCTATCTGGTATCCGGTCAGGCAACTGCTCTTGTCTGGCACTAGAGATGCATGACGTGACCCCCCCGGACTTACTAATGGAGTTCACGCATGCCGCAAAACCCCCGCTCCCGCTACCAGTCGTCTTCAACGCGGCACCGCCAGGCACCGGGCGGCCCGCAGCAGCGCCGCCAGGAACCGCGCCGCGATGCGAGCTCCACGCTCGACGCGGCGCTCGCCGCGGCCGCCGCTCTCCCCGAGCCGCCCGAGGCGAGCTTCGCCGAGCTGGGCGTGCACCCGCGCCTGGTCACGGCGCTGGCTGCCCGCGGCATCACCGGACCGTTCGCCATCCAGTCCCGGGCCATCCCCGACGCCCTGGCGGGCCGTGACGTCCTCGGCCGGGCCCAGACCGGCTCCGGCAAGACCCTGGCGTTCGGCCTCCCGATGCTGACCAGGCTGGCGGCGAGCACGCCGCCTCGGCAGCAGAAGGCGCCCCGCGCCCTCATCCTCGTGCCTACCCGCGAACTCGCCCAGCAGGTCGCCGACGTGCTGACATTCCTGGGCCAGCCCATCGACGTGAGCATCGCGGCGGTCTACGGCGGCGTGCCGATCAACCGCCAGATCCAGCAGGTGCGCTCCGCCGACGTCGTCGTGGCAACCCCTGGCCGGCTCTCCGACCTGATCGAGCGGCACGCATGCACCCTCGCGCGCATCGAGATCACCGCGCTTGACGAGGCCGACCACATGGCTGACCTCGGCTTCCTGCCCGTCGTTACCCGGCTCCTCGACCAGACCCCGCCCGGCGGCCAGCGGATGTTCTTCTCGGCCACGCTGGACCGCGGCGTCGGCCAGCTGGTGACCAGGTACGTCACCGATCCCGCGCTGCACGCGGTGCCGGTAACCACCGAGTCCACGCCGGCCGAGCACAGCGTCCTGGTGCTGCGGGCGGAGGACAAGGTGCCGGTCGCGGCGGAGATCGCCAGCCGTCCGGGGCGCACGCTGTTCTTCGTCAGGACCAAGCACGGCGCGAACCGGCTCGTGCTCCAGTTGTCCAGGGCCGGCGTCGGCGCCGGGGCCATCCACGGCAACCGCAGCCAGAGCCAGCGCCAGCGCGCGCTCGAAGCGTTCGCGGCCGGGCATCCCCGGGTGCTCGTGGCCACCGACGTCGCCGCCCGCGGCATCCACGTCGATGACGTCGACCTGGTCGTGCAGTTCGACCCGCCGGAGGACCACAAGGACTACCTGCACCGCTCCGGTCGCACGGCGCGGGCCGGTGCCTCCGGCCAGGTCGTCGCGCTCGTCGAGCGCGGGCAGTTCCGCGATCTGCAGCGGATGCACACCGCAGCCGGAATCACCGCCACGAGGCACGACGCCGTCCCCGGGCACCCCGCGGTCCGCGAACTGGCGGCCTCGGGCACCCCGGTCCCGCCCCCCGCCCCCGCCCCCGCCCATACGCCGCGGACCAGTTCGCGAGGAGACAACGGCACGTCAACGGCACGGGCCAACGCCGGCAGGGGTGCCGTGCCGAGGGGCGGGACACCCCGCCCCCGCCGGCGGCCCGGCCGGCCAGTCAGGAACGGCTGACCGGCCAACGGCACTGCGGCCGCGTCCGGCCCAGGATCGAGCGGCAGGACATCTTCGCCCGCGAACGCCCGCCGAAGCCCTGGCCAAGACCCTGTCCTAATCTAGGGGCATGAGTGACAGTGACAGTGGCCTAGCGCCGCGTTTGCGTCCCGTGCTGGGCACCTTCCCCGCCTACAAGCCTGGCAAGGTGCCGGTCGCCGCGGCCGGCGAGGCGCACAAGCTGTCCTCCAACGAGTCCCCTTACGGGCCGCTGCCGTCGGTCCTGAAGGTCATCGCGGAGGCGGCCGGCGACATCCACCGCTACCCCGACAACGGCGCCGCGGCGCTGAGCGCGGCGATCGCCGGACGGTTCGCCGTGCCGGCGGATCACGTCGCCGTCGGCCCCGGTTCGGTCGGCGTGCTCAAGCAGGTCATGGAGGCCGTCGGCGGCGCCGGCAGCGAGATCCTCTACGCCTGGCGGTCGTTCGAGGCCTACCCGCCGCTGGCCGACCTCGCCGACGCGACCTCCGTCCGGGTGCCGCTCAGGGACGAGACCCACGATCTTGAGGCGATGGCCGCGGCGATCACCCCGCGGACGCGGCTCGTCCTGGTCTGCAACCCCAACAACCCGACGGGCACGGTGGTCCGCGAGCGGGAGCTCACCGAGTTCATCGACCACGTCCCCGGTGACTGCCTTGTCGTCATCGACGAGGCCTACCGCGAGTACATCCGCGACGCCGGGGTGCCCGACGGCCTCAGCCTCTACCGGGACCGCCCCAACGTGGCCGTCCTGCGCACCTTCTCCAAGGCCTACGGGCTGGCCGGGCTGCGGGTTGGCTTCCTCATCGCGCACCCGCCGGTGGCCGAGGCCGTCCGCAAGACGATGCTCACCTTCTCGGTGAACTCGGTGGCCCAGGCCGCGGCGGTCGCCTCGCTTGAGGCCGAGAACGAACTGCTTGAGCGGGTGGAGACCGTGGTCAGGGAGCGCGACCGGGTGAGCGGTGCGCTCAAGGCGGACGGCTGGACGTTCCCCGAGAGCGAGGCGAACTTCGTCTGGCTCCCCCTCGGGGAGCACACCACGGCCTTCGCCGAGTCATGCGACGCGGCGGGAATCTCCGTCCGCCCCTTCGCGGGTGAAGGCGCGCGCGTCTCGATCGGCACGAGCACCGCGAACGACGCGTTCCTCGCGGTCGCGAGCGCCTTCCCCCACCGGGTCTAACTCAGTCGGTCTCATGCTCCTCGGCGCGGACGTCGGCGCCGAGGGCACGCAGTCGCTCGGCGATCGAGGCGTGCCCGCGGTCGATGTAGTAGCCGTTGGAGATGACGGTCTCGCCCTCGGCGGCCATGCCGGCGAGGATGAGGGCCGCACCGCCGCGCAGGTCGTGCGCCACGACTTCCGTGCCGTGCAACTCCGTCGGGCCGTGCACGATCGCGGCGTTGTTGTCGATCTCGACCTTCGCGCCCATCTTGTTCAGTTCGGGGACCAGCGTGTACCGGCCGTCGAAGATCGTCTCGCGGATGTAGCTGGCACCGTCGGCCATCGTCGCCAGCGTCATGATGGGCGACTGCAGGTCGGTGGCGAACCCGGGGAACGGGCTGGTGACAACGTTGATCGGCCGCAGCGGCTTCTCCCGGCGCACCTGGAGCACCGCGCCGTTGGAGGCGAACTCGACGCCCATCTGCTCCAGCTTCCAGCGGACCACGCCGAGGTGGTCCAGGTTGGCGCCGACCAGGTTGATCTCCCCGCCGGCCGCGGCCGCCGCCATCGCGAACACGCCGGCGTCGATCCGGTCCGCCATCACCGTGTGCTCGACGGCGGTGAGACCCGAGACGCCGCGTACGGTGATGAACCCGGTGCCGCCGCCGCTGATCTCCGCGCCCATCTTGGTGAGGAACGAGATCATGTCAAGAACCTCAGGCTCTTGCGCGGTGTTGTCGATGACCGTCGTGCCGGGCGCCAGCGACGCCGCCATCATCAGGTTCTCGGTGCCGGTGTGCGACGGCGTGTCCAGGTAGAGGTGGGCCCCGCACAGGCCGTCGGGGGCGGTGATGCGGATGACCGACTCGCCCTCGTCAACGATCGCGCCGAGCCGGGCGAAGCCCCGGTAGTGGAAGTCGAGGTTCCTGTTTCCAAGGTTGCACCCGCCGATGCCCTCGATGACCGCCTCGCCGAAGCGGTGCAGCAGCGCGGGCACGAAAAGCACGGACCCGCGGAAGCGGCGGGCGATCTCGGCCGGCAGCACCGGCGAGTTGAGGGTCGAGGCGTCGACCACCAGGGTCCGCTCGGCCTCGTGGAATTCCACCCGGGCGCCCACTGCCTGGGCGAGCTCGACCGCGCGCCGCACATCCTCGATCGGCGGGACGTTCCGCAGCACGGTCCGGCCCTTGCCCGTCAGCAGCGCCGCGGCGATCATCTTCAGCGCCGCATTCTTCGCGCCCTGAATGAAGGCCGTCCCCTGAAGGGTCGCGCCGCCGCGGACGCGGTACCGGATCTCGGTGCCCTTGGTCATCTGGATGCTGCTCCTGTCCGAGGGGAAACTACGAGAACGGCGTGCCCTGAGAACCCACCCGTGCGAACGCCTTGTTCAGTATGCCACCCGATTGAGGTGTCAGGAGAGAGCGGCAAGCCGGTCGAAGACCGGGCTGAGCCGCGCGACATAACTCTCCGCACGGAATGCCCGGTCAAGGGCGAGCTCATCGAGTACCATGTTCCGCCTCTTACTCTGGGTAATCAAGGAATCGCGAAACGGCGTCTGCGTGTCCCAGGTCTCCATCGCGGCCGCCTGCACCAGCGCGTACGCGTCCTCCCTCGACAACCCGCTGGAAACGAGCTCAAGCAGGACCGACGAGGAGTACAGCAGGCCGTGCGTGACGTCCATGTTCGCGCGCATCCTGGCGGCGTCGACGACGAGCCCCTCGACGAGGCCCGCGGTCAGCTGCAGCAGGTAGTCGGTCGCGATCGCGGCGTCCGGCAGGGCGATCCGCTCCACGCTGGAGTGTGAGATGTCTCGCTCATGCCACAGCGGGATGCCCTCGGTGACGGGCGTCACGTAGGAGCGCACGATGCGGGCGAGCCCGGCGATCCGCTCCGACCTGATCGGGTTCTTCTTGTGCGGCATCGCCGACGAGCCTTTCTGCCCGGTCCGGAACGGCTCGGCGAGCTCGCGCACCTCGGTCCGCTGCCCGTGCCGCACCTCGAGCGCGACCGCCTCGCAGACCGTGGCGAGCACCGCGAGCGCGGACACCCACTCGGCGATGCCGTCGCGGATCACGACCTGGGTCGCGACGTCGGCCGGGCGGAGCCCGAGGGCGGGCATGACTTCCGCCTCGATCGACGGAGCGATGTTCGAGTAGGTGCCCACCGGGCCGGACAGCGTGCCCACCGCGACCGCCTCGCGCGCGCGGCGGACCCGGTCCCTGGACCGCGCGGCGGCAAACGCGAAGTCGGCCACCCGGTGCCCCCACACGTCGGGCTCGGCGTGGATGCCGTGCGTCCGCCCCGTGCGCAGCGTGTCGCGGTGCGCGAGCCCGTGGTCGCGCAGCACGGCGACGAGCCGGTCGGCCTTCGCGAGTATCAGGTCGGTCGCCTCGACGAGCTGCACCGCGAGCGCGGTGTCGAGCAGGTCCGACGAGGTCATCCCGTAGTGGACGTAGGCGGCGGCCGACCGGGGCTCGGTGTTGTCCGCCCAGGCGGTGAGGAACGCGATCACGTCGTGCTCCGTCACTGCCTCCACCTCCGCCACCGCCTCGGGCGTGGGCGGGAGCGCGGCGCGAACCGGCTCGACCACGTCGGCAGGCACCGTGCCGGCCCGCGCGTGCGCCTCAAGCACCAGGGTCTCCACCCGGCACCAGAGTTCGTACTTGTGAGCTTCGGACCAGACCCGGCCCATATCCGGCAACGTATACCTGTCGATCATGCTTCAACGGTAGCGTGCCGACCGCGCCTTTCCACAGTCAGCGCGATCGCAGCCACCGCGGTGGGCAGCGTGATCGCGCTGCCCTTACGCCCTCGGCTCGCGCGCCGCTCAGGCGCCGGCCGCCGCGCGCGCGGCGACGTCGCCGCGGTACCAGGCGCCGCGGAACTCCACCGACCGCGCGACCGCGTAGGCGGCGCCCCTGGCCGCCGCCAGGTCCGGGCCGGTGCCCACCGCGTTGAGCACCCGGCCGCCCGCCGTCACGAGGTCACCGCCGCTCATCGCGGTCCCCGCATGGAGCAGGTAGCCCTCGGTTCCGGCGGGAAGCGCGCCGCCGGGGAGGCCCTTGAGCGTGATCACGTCACCCTTCGCGGGCCCCTCCGGGTAGCCCGCGGCGGCGACCACCACCGTGACCGCCGCGCCCGCGCGCCAGCCGAGCGCGGGAACGCTGCTAAGGTCACCGGCCGCCGACGCGTGCAGCAGCCCGGCGAGCGGCGTCTCCAGCCGGTCGAGGACCACCTGCGCCTCGGGATCACCGAATCGCGCGTTGAACTCGACCACCCTGACCCCCTTCGAAGTCAGGGCCAGCCCGGCGTAAAGCAGCCCCCGGTAGGGCGTCCCCCGCCGCGCGAGTTCGTCAAGCGCGGGCTGGACGACGGTGGCGAGCACCTCATCGGCCAGCCCGGCGGGTACCCAGGGCAGCGGCACGTAGGCCCCCATCCCCCCGGTATTGGGGCCCGCGTCCCCGTCGCGGGCCCGCTTGAAGTCCTGCGCGGGCAGCAGCGCGAGCGCGGACTTCCCGTCGCACACCGCGAACAGCGACACCTCGGGCCCATCGAGGTACTCCTCGATGACCACTCGCTCGCACGAGGCAGCATGCGCAAGCGCCGCAGCAAAGTCCCCGGTAACGACAACGCCCTTACCGGCAGCAAGCGCATCATCCTTAACGACGTAGGGAGAACCAAACGCCTCAAGCGACTCCGCAGCCTCCGCCGGACTAGTAGCCACGCGCGACGCGGCAGTAGGAATCCCAGCCGCGGCCATGATCTCCTTGGAAAAGGCCTTAGACCCCTCAACCCGCGCCGCCGCCGCATCAGGCCCGAAGACCGCGATCCCCGCACCCCGCACCGCATCGGCCACCCCGGCCACAAGCGGCGCCTCAGGCCCGACCACCACGAGATCAGCAGCGACATGCTGAGCCAAGCGCACCACATCCGCCGGCGAACTAGCCGAAACAGCATGCACCTGCGCCAGCCCAGCGATCCCGGGATTCCCCGGTGCCGCGTGCAGCGAACTGACCGCGGGGTCCGCCGCCAGCCCTCGAACGATCGCGTGTTCCCGCCCGCCACCACCGATCACAAGTACTCGCACGCCCGGGAGCCTACCGCGCGCCGCGCGCCGAAGCCGAAGAGAGCTACAGGAGCGGCCGCAGCTGGAGGGTCTGGTCGCGCCGGGGCCCGACGCCGATCGCCGCGACCGGCGCGCCGGAGAGCTCCTCGACAGCCTTGACGTAGTCCTGCGCCGCCTTGGGCAGGTCCGTGAAGGACTTAGCCAGGGAGATGTCCTCCCACCAGCCGTCCAGGTACTCGTACACCGGCTTGGCGTGGTGGAAGTCGGTCTGGGTCATCGGGATCTCGTCGTGCCGCACGCCGTCGACCTCGTACGCGACGCACACCGGGACCTTGTCCAGCGACGACAGCACGACGAGCGTGGTGAGGAAGAAGTCCGTGACGCCGTTGACCCGCGTCGCGTACCGGGCGATCACCGCGTCGAACCAGCCGCACCGCCGGGCCCGCCCGGTGGTCACCCCGTACTCGCCGCCGGCCTTGCGCAGGTACTCGCCCCACTCGTCGTTGAGCTCGGTGGGGAACGGCCCCGAGCCGACCCGCGTGGTGTAGGCCTTGACGATCCCGATCACCTTGCGGATCCGCGTCGGCCCGATGCCCGACCCGACGCAGGCGCCGCCCGCGGTCGGGTTGGACGAGGTGACGAACGGATAGGTGCCGTGGTCGATGTCGAGCAGCGACCCCTGGGCGCCTTCGAGCAGCACGGTCTCGTCGTTGTCGAGTGCCTTGCCGAGCACCAGGCCCACGTCGGCGACGTAGGGCCGCAGCCGCTCGCCGTAGGCGAGGTACTCGTCGACGATCTGCCGCCCGTCCACGCCGCGGCGGTTGTAGACCTTGGTGAGCAACTGGTTCTTGTCGCGCAGCGCCAGGTCGATCTTCTGCCGCAGGATGCCGGGGTCGAAGAGGTCCTGAACCCGGATGCCCACCCGGGCGATCTTGTCGCCGTAGGTCGGCCCGATGCCCCGGCCCGTGGTGCCGATCTTCGCGTTGCCGAGGAAGCGCTCGCTGACCTTATCGAGCGCCCGGTGGTAGGGCATGATCAGGTGGGCACTCGCGCTGACCAGCAGCCGCTCGCAGCTCACGCCGCGCGCCTCGAGCGCGTCGATCTCCTCGAAGAGCACCTTCGGGTCAACGACCACGCCGTTGCCGATCACCGGGACGACATTGGGGCTCAGCACTCCGGACGGCAGCACGTGCAGGGCGTACTTCTCTTCGCCGATCACGACCGTGTGGCCCGCGTTGTTCCCGCCCTGGTACCTGACGACGTACTGGACGCGGTCCCCGAGCAGGTCGGTTGCCTTGCCCTTACCCTCGTCGCCCCACTGGGCACCGATCAGCACGATCGCGGGCATCTTCTTCACGCCTTTCACAAACACGACGAAAGCCCCTGGCAGCGCAAGCGCGACAGGGGCTCTTGCGTACAGAGGGTACCCGAAACGCCCAGGTGAAACCTAGTCCGCGCCGGCGTCTGGCAGACTCGTGCCCATGAGCGAGCTTGCGAGCGAACAGGAAAGTACAGTGCGTCCGCGGCCGCGGACTCCGAGTGCCGGCGAGGTGGCCCGGTGAGCGGTCACGTGAACCTGCTCGGTGAACCGCCCGCGACCCTGCTGCCATCCCAGGATGACGCGGAGGCACTGGTAGCGTCGGGGACCGCCCCGGCCGCCATCGCGGCGAAGTACCCGTCCTTCCCGCTGGCCTGGGCCATGCTCGCGGAGGGGGCACTGGCGGCGGGCAGCCCCGTCGAGGCCTACGCGTACGCCCGCACCGGCTATCACCGCAGCCTGGACATGCTGCGCCGGAACGGCTGGAAGGGTCACGGCCCGGTCCCGTGGTCGCATGAGCCGAACCGCGGCTTCCTCCGCAGCCTCGCCGCCCTGGCCCGGGCGGCCGGCGAGATCAACGAGACCGAAGAGGAGCAGCGCTGCTGGACCTTCCTGGCCGACAGCAGCAAGGAAGCCTACGCGGCACTGCACGGCTAACGCCCGCGCAGCCCTGCCAGAGCCGTATTCAAGCCTCAAAGCCGACCAAGGCCTGCGGCAACGCGGGTGCGGCCCCGTGAAACCCGCCCCGTTCCGCCCGAGCCGTTGCCTTTAGCCCTTGACCTTGACCTTGACTCTTGCCCTTGGCTCTTGCCCTTGACCTTGACTTTGGCTCTTGCCCTTGACCTTGACTTTGATCTTGACTTGCGGGCACCAGCCTGAGAGCAGGCGCGGGGTGCCGGGGGTTGCCCCGGGACGTTCCGAAGGACTGTCCCGGGCAACCCTCCGGCACCCCAAGCCCCACACTCAAAGGTCTTGACCTTCGCCTTTGACTTGAAGGCTCCTGACCCGAAGCCGAAGGCGAGCTAGCCGAGCTTGGTACCGGCCGAGAGCAGGTCCTGGCAGGCCTGGGTCACCCGCGCCGCCATGCCGCCCTCGGCGGCCTTGCCCCAGGAGCGCGGGTCGTAGGCCTTCTTGTTGCCGACCTCGCCGTCGACCTTGAGCACGCCGTCGTAGTTGGCGAACATGTGGCCGGCCACCGGGCGGGTGAACGCGTACTGGGTGTCGGTGTCGACGTTCATCTTCACCACGCCGTACGACAGCGCCTCGCGGATCTCGCTCTCCGCCGAGCCGGAGCCGCCGTGGAAGACCAGGTCGAACGGCTTGTCCTTGCCGTACTTGGCCCCCACCACGTCCTGGATCTCCTTGAGCACACCCGGACGGAGCTTCACGTGCCCCGGCTTGTACACGCCGTGCACGTTGCCGAAGGTCGCGGCGAGGATGTACCGGCCGTTCTCGCCGGTGCCCAGGGCCTCGGCGGTCGCGAGGGCGTCCTCCGGCGTGGTGTACAGCTTCTCGTTGATCTCCCCGACGACGCCGTCTTCCTCGCCGCCGACGACGCCGATCTCCATCTCCATGATGATCCTGGCCGCGGCGCACTTGGCGAGCAGGTCCTTCGCGATCTGCAGGTTCTCCGCGAGCGGCACCGCGGAGCCGTCCCACATGTGGGACTGGAACAGCGGCTCCCTGCCGCTCTTGACCCGCTCCGCGGACAGCGCGACCAGTGGGCGCATGTAGCCGTCCAGCTTGTCCTTGGGGCAGTGGTCGGTGTGCAGCGCGACGTTGATCGAGTACCTGGCGGCAACCACGTGGGCGAACTCGGCCAGTGCGCTCGCGCCGACCACCATGTCCTTGACCGGCTGGCCGGACAGGTACTCGGCGCCGCCGGTGGAGATCTGGACGATGCCGTCGCTCTCCGCGTCGGCGAAACCCTTCAGCGCCGCGTTCAGCGTTTGGGTCGAGGTCACGTTAATAGCCGGGTAGGCAAAGCCCTGCTGCTTGGCCCGGTCGAGCATCTGCGCGTAGATCTCTGGGGTCGCGATGGGCATGGCGATGACTCCTGATATTCGCTCTCACTCGGTCTGGTGCCACTGTAACGGCCGGCCATGCCCCGTTCCAGGCCGGCTTAGTCTCCGTGCTTTCCGGTGGCGCTTTCCGTCGGTTTAAGGTGACTCAGCAAATTCTCAGAGCCCGTCCGTGGCCCGACGTTGCCAACCTCACCCTGGTCATGCGGTACAAAGGTGCCATGGAGAGCTTCATCATTTCGCACGCCATCTATGCGGTCATCGTCTTCGGCGTGCTCGAAGCGATGTGCATCCCGATCTCCTCGGAGCTGACGTTCCTGCTCGGCGGCGCGGTCGCCTCGGGCGGGATCCCCGGCACCCACCAGCACCCGTCGCTCGCCCTGGTCATCATCCTGGGCACGCTCGCCGAACTGGTCGGTTCGTACATCTCCTACTACGTCGGGCGGGTGGGCGGCAAGCCACTGGTCCACCGCTGGGGACGGTACGTCCTGGTGACCGAGTCGGACGTGGCCCGGGCCGAGCGGTTCCTCGTCGGGCGCGGCGCGTGGGCGGTGCCGGTGGCGCGCATGCTGCCGTTCATCCGGGCCTTCGCGTCGATCGTGGCCGGGCTCGTGGAGATCCCGCCCGTCCGGTTCGGCATCCTCAGCCTGACCGGCACCGTCGTCTACGTGGTGGCGCTGTCCAGCGTCGGCTACAGCCTCGGCAGCGAGTGGACCAAGTTCAACCACGCGTTCTCGACGGCGAGCTATGTCGTGGTCGCGGTCATCGCCGTGGCCCTCGTCGTGTTCGTGGTACACCGGGTGCGCGAGTTCCGGCGGGAAGCCGCCGCGGCGTCCGCCAGCGGCAACCCGGCGGACCATGTTCGCCGGTAACCGCCGTTAGACCCCGAGTTCGTCCAGTTCGTAGACCGCCACGTAGGGCAGGCCGCGCTCCTCGATCTTCTGCCGGGCGCCCCGGTCGACGATGACGGCCACGCCGACCACCTCGGCGCCCGCCTCCGCGAGCGCGTCCACCGCGGTGAGCACGGAGTTGCCGGTCGTCGAGGTGTCTTCGAGCGCCAGCACCCGGCGCCCCGCCACGTCGGGCCCCTCGATCCTGCGCTGCAGGCCGTGGGCCTTCTCGGCCTTGCGCACCACGAACGCGTCGACGGGAGTGCCGCGGTTGGCGGCGGCGTGCAGCATCGCGGCGGCCACCGGGTCGGCGCCGAGCGTCAGCCCGCCGACCGCGTCGTAGGGCAGGTCCGCCGTGGCGGCGAGCAGCACCCGGCCGACCAGTGGCGCCAGGCGGCCGTCGAGCGTTACCCGGCGCAGGTCTACGTAGCTCGTCGCGCGCAGGCCGGAGGACAGTTCGAAGTCCCCGTGCACGACGCCCTTGGCCTTGATTCCGGCCAGCAGTTCTTCGCGGTCATTCACGTCTGCGAGCATACGAGGCCGCGAGTTTCCTGCGGAACGGCCATGGCGGACGGCAGGCTTCATTACCCTAGTGGGCGGAGAACCGGGTTGTTGTTCTCGCACTGTGAGGAAAGGCGGTGTCTGGTGGATCGCTGTGCGCTGTTCGTAGACGCGGGCTATGTGCTAACGGACGGTGCCATGGCGGTGCACGGAACGCGTCGTCGTGAGTCGGTGTCCTGGGACTACGCGGGCCTGCTGCAACTGCTCGGCAACCTGGCCGTGGAGCGCGCCAGGCTCCCGCTGCTGCGCTGCTACTGGTACGAGGCGACCGTGGAGGGCCGGCGGTCCGCCGATCACGACACCCTCGCCGACCTGCCCGGCGTCAAGCTGCGGGTGGCCAAGATGCGGCCCGGGCACCGGGAAGGCGTCGAAGGCGAGATCCACCGGGACCTCACCACGCTGGCGCGGAACAAGGCCGTCAGCGACGTGATGCTGGTCAGCGCCGAAGAAGACCTCGCGCAGGTGATCGCCGATGTCCAGGACATGGGCATGCGGGTCACCCTGCTCTACATCACCGACGACGGCGGCCGGGGGCTCTCCCGCGCGCTCCGGCAGGAGTGCGACGACATCGTGGAGATCAGCGCCGCGCAGTTGCGGCCCTTCGTCGAGCTGATCTCCGGGGCCGAGCCGCCGCGCCCGGACGAAGCCGACGCGGCCCAGGTCGCGCAGCGTCCCGCCGTGAACGGCCTCGGGGCCAACGGCAACGGCATGAACGGGAACGGGCGCGCGCCGGCGGCGGGACGCTCGGCCCCGTACCCGCAGCCGCCGGCCAGCCCGGTGCCGGCCGCGATGGAGGTGACCGCGGACCCCGGCCACCAGGAGCGCGCCGAGGCGTCTGGGCCGGACTACGCGCCCGGCACCGACTTCGCCGCCGGCGCGGACTACGGCGCGCCGGCGGACTACGGCCCGGCCGCCGAGCACGGAAACGCCGTCGACTACGGTTCTGCCCTGGAGTACGGCTCCGTCCCGGACTACGCGGCCCCGCTGCCGGCCCCGGTCCCCGTCCCCGTGCCGGTCCCCGTGCCGCCGCGCGAAGACATCTACCCCGCGCCCGTGGCCCGGCCGGTGCCGGGCGAGGACCTGTCCGGCGACCGCGACCGCATGCCGGGCCGCCCCCGCAATGACCTCGCCGCCTACAACGCGGGTGCCGCCCGCGAGCCGTACCCGCGCGAGAGCATGCTCCGCGAGGTAGGCGCGGGTGACCCCGGCGACCGGCTGCAGCCGGTGCCCGTCGCGCTGCCCGGCACCGGCTCGGCGCAGATCCGGCGGCTGCCCGCCCGTGGCCCCGTGCCCGGCGGCCCGGGGCTGGGCCAGCCGCTCGGCCTGCCGCCCGCGGCGGCGGACGCCGGGATCGGCCAGCAGCCAGGCGGCCCGCAACCAGGCGGCCCGCAGCCGACCGGCCAGCCGACAGGTTCCCAGCCGGCCGTGCCGGCCGCCCCGGTGGCGCCGATGGACTACAACGCGATGGGATACGCCGGCCGGGGCGGTGCCCCCGGCGGCATCCGGCACGCGATCCAGGGCCCGAACCCGAACTCCGGCCCGCAGCCGGTCATCGGCCCGGTCGGCGGCGGTCTCCCGGTGCCTGCGCCGGTCAGCCTGGCGCAGCAGATCCCGCCGACGCCGCCGATCCCGGGCGGCCAGGTCCCCGGCGGCCAGGTTCCGGGCGGCCAGCAGGTGCCCGGACACCAGCAGGTCCCTGGCGGGCAGCCGGAGATCGGCGGGCAGTCGGGGCCCATCGGCCTGGTCGGGCCGGGCGGCTACCCGGGCACCGGGCCGGCCGCGGCGCCCGGCGTCTCGCTCGCCGACGCGGTGCAGTCGGCGCACGAGGAGGGGCAGGCGTTCGGCGAGTCGGTGGCGCGCGACGCTCCGGCGCTGTGGCTTGAGGCCGTGCTCGCGCGCAAGCCCCGGATGCCCTCCGACCTTGAGGCGAGGCTCTTGCAGGGGTCCGCGCTGCCCATCGACTTCTTGCTCCACGACGAGGTCAGGCACGCGCTGCGACGCGGCTTCTGGGACGCGCTTGAGCGGGCTCGCCGCTGACCCGCGACCTGGACGTGATCTATACGTGATCTAGAATCGAAAGTCTCACGAGCGGGCCGCAACCCCGCCAGGAACGCAAAATCCGTAGGAATTGAGAAGGGCCGCTGGGGTACCGTGGGAAGAGTGACAAACGTCGAAGACCTCGACGAGATCGAGTTCCAGGCGGCGCGTACTGGCAACCATGTGCGAGCCGCCGCCCAGATGAGTGAGCTGGCCCGGGGGGCCGAGCCGGGCCTGCGGGCGGAGTTCCATCTGCGGGCCGGCGAGCAGTGGATGAGCGCCGACGACCCGCAGCGCGCGGCGGACGAGTTCGCCGCCGCGATCGAGGACGGCGGCTCGACCTTCGCCGATCCCCGCGTTCACCTGGTCCGGGCGCTGATCGACCTCGGCCGCGCGCCCGAGGCCAGCGCGTTGCTCGGCGACCTCACCGCGGACCGCGACGCGGTGACGCCGCGCACCTGCGACCTGCTCGCCGAGCTGTTCACCGAGCAGGGTGACCTGCGGGGCGCGCAGGAGTGGGCGACGGCGGGCGTCGAGCGGTGCATCGAACGCGCCGACGACGCCGAACTGCAGCTCCTGCTGCGGCTGCGTTACCGGCTCCGCGTTGACCTCGGCCTCCCCGAGGACGACTACGATCGCATGCTCGACAAGAACCAGTAGAGGAGCGCGGCCAAGGCGAGGGGCCCGCTAGCCGACCTGCGCCACCGCCTGCACGGTGAGCTCGTCGGTGTCCGGCGCCAGGTCCACGACGACCTCGTCGCCGTCGGTGATCGTGCCGGTCAGCAGTGCCTTGGCCAGCTTGTCGCCGATCGCCGACTGCACGAGCCGCCGCAGCGGGCGCGCGCCGAACACCGGGTCGAACCCGGTGAGGGCCAGCCAGTCCTTGGCGGCCGGCGTGACGCTCAGCAGCAGCCGCCGCGCGGCCAGCCGCTTGCCGAGCCGGGCCACCTGGATGTCCACGATCCGGGTCAGCTCGGACGTCGACAGCGCGTCGAAGATGATCACGTCGTCGAGCCGGTTGAGGAACTCCGGCTTGAACGAGGCGCGGACCGCGGCCATGACCGCGTCGCGCTTCGCCTGGTCGTCGAGCGCGGGGTCGGCGATGTAGGCGGAGCCCAGGTTCGAGGTCAGGATCAAGATCGTGTTCCGGAAGTCCACGGTCCGCCCCTGGCCGTCGGTGAGCCGCCCGTCGTCGAGGACCTGCAGCAGCACGTCGAAGATCTCCGGGTGCGCCTTCTCCACCTCATCGAGCAGCACGACGCAGTAGGGCCGCCGCCGCACCGCCTCGGTGAGCTGACCGCCCTCCTCGTAGCCGATGTAGCCGGGCGGGGCGCCGACCAGCCGGGCGACCGAGTGCTTCTCGCTGTACTCGCTCATGTCGATGCGGATCATCGCCCGCTCGTCGTCGAAGAGGAACTCGGCGAGCGCCTTCGCGAGCTCCGTCTTGCCGACGCCGGTCGGACCGAGGAACAGG
>DAHWEX010000208.1 GCA_027326205.1 Actinomycetota bacterium | reverse complement strand
GGCCTCGCGGCCGCGGCCCGGCCCCGCCGGCGCCGGCCGGGAATATCCGCGGGCCGTGCTGGTTGAAAATACATGCAAACGCATACATCGACTTAGCGCGGAGGCCGCCATGCAGTTCGGGCTCTTCTCGGTCAGTGACATCACCCGCGACCCCACCACTGATTACACGCCGAGCGAGGCGGAGCGGATCGAGGCGATCGTCAAGATCGCGCAGAAGACCGAGGAAGTCGGCATGGACGTGTTCGCGATCGGCGAGCACCACAACCCGCCGTTCTTCTCCAGCGCGCCGACCACGTTGCTGGCCTACATCGCCGCGACCACCAAGCGGCTCCTGCTCACCACGTCCACCACGCTGATCACCACCAACGACCCGGTGCGCGTCGCCGAGGACTACGCGATGCTGCAGCACCTGTCGAAGGGCCGGATGGACCTGATGCTCGGCCGCGGCAACACCGCCCCGGTGTACCCGTGGTTCGGCCAGGACATCAGGCAGAGCCTGCCGCTGGCGCTGGAGAACTACAACCTGCTGCACCGGCTGTGGCGGGAGGACGTGGTCGACTGGAAGGGCAAGTTCCGCGGCCCGCTGCAGGGCTTTACCGCGGTCCCGCGCCCGCTTGACGACGTGCCGCCGTTCGTCTGGCACGGCTCGATCCGCACCCCGGAGATCGCCGAGCAGGCCGCCTACTACGGCGACGGCTTCTTCGCCAACAACATCTTCTGGCCGAAGGAGCACTACATGCGGCTAATCCGGTTCTACCGGCAGCGCTACGCGCACTACGGCCACGGCACCGAGAAGCAGGCCATCGTCGGGCTCGGCGGCCAGGCCTACCTCGCGAAGAACTCCCAGGACGCCAAGAAGGAGTTCCGGCCGTACTTCAACGCGGCCCCGGTCTACGGCAACGGCCCGTCGATGGAGTACTTCGCCGAGATGACCCCGCTCACCGTGGGCTCGCCGCAGGAGGTCATCGACAAGAC
Organism: Actinomycetota bacterium; assembly: GCA_027326205.1. Taxonomy (GTDB): domain Bacteria; phylum Actinomycetota; class Actinomycetes; order Streptosporangiales; family Streptosporangiaceae; genus Trebonia. The sequence continues at coordinate 525 of DAHWEX010000208.1, read as the reverse complement.
GCTGACGTTCCGCGAGCACTTCGGCGACTACCAGCGCCAGCTGTTCCTGATGGACCACGCCGGCCTGCCGGTCGGCAAGGTCCTTGACCAGCTCGAGCTGCTCGGCGGGGAGGTGATCCCCGTGCTGCGCAAGGAGACCGCGGCCCGGCAGGACCCGCAGACCGCACCGGCCCCGACCCACGAGCTGCTGGTCAAGGCCAAGTACGGTGACAAGCCCGCCCGGCAGCCGAGGCCGAACGCGAACCGCGGCGACAACGTCACCGGCGCGTCTCCGTACCAGGACACCGCGCAGGACGTCGCGGCCGAGTACCCCTCGATGTTCTAGGGACGACCGATGGCCGACATCCGGCGACCGCCCGCCGCGGGCGCCCCCGCCCGGCACCCCGCCAACGGCGCGTGGGAGGCGCTGCTGTCCGCCCACGCGTCGCTGATGCGGGAGTTCGCCGCCGACGACGTCTGGGAGGACCTCGCCGTGAAGGAGTACGACGTCCTCTACGCGCTGTCCAAGTGCCCGCAGCCCATCCG
>DAHWEX010000401.1 GCA_027326205.1 Actinomycetota bacterium | reverse complement strand
TTCGGCCAGGATGTCCCGGAGCAGGACGACGTCGTCGGTCATCACGCCGTCGGCGCCGAGGTCGAGGGCGCGCTCGATCTCCTCGCGCGTGTTCGCCGTCCACACGTGCACGTCCAGCCCGACCTCGTGGGCCCGCCTGATGAACCCCCGCGTGGCGAGTTGCCGGGGCACCTGGGCGCACTGCGCGCCGAGGGCAGCCAGGCGCCGGGCCATTTCCTTGCCAGGCTCGCCGAGGAAGCGCATGGCCGCGATCGCCGCCGGGGTCACCGCCAGGCAGATCCGCCGGTCCAGGGAGCGCTGGGCGGCGAGCAGCCGGGCGCCGGAGAACGAGGCGACGCAGACCCGGTCCCAGGCGGCCGTTCGCTTGAGCACGGTGCTGAGGGACGCGATCGTGCCCTCGTCCTTGAGGTCGATGTTGAAGCGCAATTCGGGAAAGGTGCCGATCAGGTCCTCGAGCAGCGGGATCTCCTCGGTGCCGTGCACCCGGGCGGCCGACACCTCCTTCCAGGAGAGCTTGCTCACCTGCCCGGTCCGGTCGGTGGCCCGGTCGAGTTCCGCGTCGTGGAAGGCGATCAGCTTGCCGTCCGACGTTGACCTCGCGTCGGTCTCCAGGTAGGCGTAGCCGAGCTGGACGGCGTACTCGAAGGCGCGCCAGGAGTTCTCCGGTTGATGTCCGGCCCCGCCGCGGTGCGCGAAGGCGAGCGGCCGGGGATGGTCCAGGTATTCAGCTGCCACGCCGCTGATTTTTCCCGCCGCCCAGGCACAAGCGGTGAACGCCGGTTATCGCCGACCTGTCGTAAAGAAAAAGAGACGAACTGCGCCGGCGGTTGCCGTTGCCGGGCCTCGCTAGCCGGCGGGGGACGTCCACTCGCGGCGCCGTGCCTCGGCGAGGGCGACCGCGGTGGCGACCGCCACGTTCAGCGACCCGACCCGGCCCACCTGGGGAATATAGGCCACCGCGGCGACCGCAGCCAGCAGGGCGGGGGAGCAGCCGTGGTCCTCGTTGCCGATCGCCAGGCACACGTCGCCGTCCAGCGGCGCGTCGAACAGCGGCACCGCGCCCGAGGCGAGTTCGACCGCCACCACGCGGAAGCCGTCCGCCGCGGCGGCCTTGGCCGCGGCGGCGGCCGACGGCTCGCGGTAGGCCGCGAGGAAGCGGTCGGTGCCCAGGGCCGTCTTACCGACAGCGGGCGTGTCCAGGTCGGGCGTGTTGCCGCAGAGCCACACGGACTCCACGCCGAACGTCGCGGCGGACCGCACGATCGAGCCTACGTTGAACGGCTGGCAGACCGAGTCGAGCAGCAGCGCCAGGCGCCCGGCGGTGCGCCGCCGCCACTCCCGGTTGAGCCGCTTCACATCGGTCGCCCGCAGTTGCCGCGGCGGCCCGCCCGGTGCGGTGACGGCGCCTGCCGACGCGGCGGCAGGCGTGCCGGCCTCGTTGCCGTTGCCAGTGCCAGTGCCGGTGCCGGTGCCAGTGTCATCGGCCATCGGGAGACTCCACGGATCGCTTCGGATGATCTTGGGCGCCGCCCACCACGAGCAGCCGGTAGCCGCTGCGGGCGGACAGCCGGGTCACCGGCCGTCCCTCCTCGTCTTCCAGCCAGGCGTGCAGCGAGTCGGCGCCGAGGTTGCGGGCCATCACCAGGGTCGCGGCGGCGTCCGGAGCCAGCCGCGCGAGCCACTCCCGCAGCATCGCGTGCAACGGCCCCTTGCCGATGCGGACGGGCGGGTTCGACCAGATCCCGGCGAGCCGGGACGGGAGCCGCGGGGCGTCCGGCCGGACGCAGCGCACGTTGCGCAGGCCCGCGCGCGCGGCGTTCGCCGCGCACAGGGCGAGGGCCCGCTCGTTGACGTCGACCGCCCACACCGTCGCGCCGGGCGCGCGGGCCGCCAGCGCGCACGCGATCGGGCCGTAGCCGCAGCCCAGGTCGAGGAGGTCACCCGCGGCGGGCGGCCGGGGCGCCTCCTCGAGCAGCAGCCGTGTCCCCGGGTCGAGGCGGCCGGGGGAGAAGACCCCCGAGTCGGTCGCGAGTTCCAGGTACAGGTCGGGCAGCACGAGGCGGACCTGCCCGGGGCGGTGCGCCGCCGCCGGCTGCGCGTCGAAGTAGTGCCCCGGAGCGGTCACCGGCCGACGGGCTGCTGGTCCGGCGCGGCGGCCGCGGCGGCGAGGGCGGGGGCGATATAGGTGCGCACCATCCACCGCTCGACGAGGAACGTCATGATCGGGACGATGCCCGCAAGCAGCAGCGGGATCATCTGCATCGGCCGCAGCCGCAGCTTCGAGCCGAGCAGGTACGCGATGACCACGTACACGATGTAGAGGTAGCCGTGGACCGTCCCGAGCCACTTGTCGATCCAGTCGTTCCCGGCCGCGAACTGCAGCGGGAGGCCGGCGAAGCAGATCACGATGATCAGCACCCCGGTGAGGTAGGCCATCACCCGGTAGCCGGTCACGTAAGCCTTCAGCCGGTTGCCCGGCGCCGCACCGCCCATGTCGGTGACCTTCCTATCTCAGCCACTTGTTGTGGCCCTTGACCTCGGCGTTCAGTTTCGCGAGGTAGGCGTTGTAACTGGCCAGCTCGGCGTCGTCCGCGTCATCGCCGGGGCGCTCGATCGCCCGGGTGCCGATGCCGTCCGGCAGCACCGGGCCGGACTCGACGGCCAGTTCGTCCTTCTTCTTGCCGGTGGCCAGGTCGAGGCCGCGCCGGTCCCGGAACTCGTCACGGATCGTCCGGGCCCAGAACACGATGCCGAAGATGGCGAACAGCGGCCACTCGAACGTGTACGCCCAGCTTAGCCCGTTGCCTGCCATCGCCCGGCGGAACTGCCAGTCGCCGAGCCAGCACATCCCCCAGGCCGCGACGACGGCGAAAAGGTGCCAGCCGAGCCAGCGCGGCTCGACCAGGAACCGCCATACTGGGCCTGCGGCCGCCGTGGGGGCGTCCGTTTCAGCCGCGTCCGTGGCCGACGTCACCGGTGCGGCCTCGGGCGACGGCGCGGAACCGGGGGTTTCCATGCACTGAGCCTATCGCGCCGTGCGAGGGGGCTGATCGCCTCGTAGGCGAATATGCCATCGTGGTGCCATGCCGACTAACGAGAGCGGGAAGAACCGGTGAACGCGGAGATAGTGATCTTCGGCGGGAGCGCCCACCCGGAACTTGTCAACGAGATCTGCTCGCACCTGAGCGTCCCGCGCAGCCCGGTGCGCACGACACGCTTCGCCAACGACTGCCTGCAGGTGCAGCTCCAGGCGAACTGCCGAGAACGTGACGTTTACCTCATCCAGCCCCTGGTGCCGCCGGTGCAGGAGAACCTGGTCGAGTTGCTGCTGATGGCGGACGCCGCGCGCGGGGCCTCGGCCGCGCGGGTGACCGCGGTCATGTCCCACTACGCCTACGCGCGCTCGGACAAGAAAGACGCCCCGCGCATCTCGATCGGCGGCCGTCTCGTGGCGGACCTGCTCGTCACGGCGGGCGTCAACCGGGTGCTCACCCTCACCCTGCACTCGGCGGAGGTCCACGGCTTCTTCTCCGTCCCCGTCGACCACCTGCACGCCCTGCGCGAGCTGGCCGCGCACTTCAGGCGGCTTGACCTGTCCAACTCGGTGGTGCTGTCTCCCGACCTGGGCTACGCCAAGTCCGCCGCGGCCTTCGCCCGGCGACTGGGGGTGCCCGTCGCGGCGGGCGCGAAGGAGCGGTTCAGCGACAACAAGGTGTCCATCAGCTCGATCATCGGTGACGTGGCCGACCAGGACGTGATAATCCTCGACGACGAGATCGCCCGCGGCACGACGGTCCTGGAACTGCTTTCCGTGCTGCGGCGCCACGAGCCGCGCTCGATCCGCGTCGTGTGCACCCACGGCCTGTTCGCCGACGGTGCGCTGGAGAAGCTCGCCGCCGCCGAGGACGTGGCGGAGATCGTCTGCACGAACTCCGTCCCCATCCCCTTCAAGCACCCCAAGCTCACGGTCCTGTCGGTCGCTCCGGCGCTGGCCGAGGCCATCCGGCGTACCCACGACGGCCAGTCCGTCAGCGTCCTGTTCGAGCAGTAGGCCGGCGTCCGTCCGGACGGCCGGACGCGGCAGCACGCGGGAGCGGCCCCGGGCGATCCGCCCGGGGCCGCTCCCGCG
>DAHWEX010000155.1 GCA_027326205.1 Actinomycetota bacterium | reverse complement strand
GGCAATAACGCAATACAATCGGCCTGATATGAACAGCCACGGCGTGGTCGCGGTCCCGATGTGGACCGGGCGCGAGGCGGGGCAACTCCGCACTGCCCTGCGCATGTCCCGGCTGGTGCGGGCGTTCGCCCAGGGAAAGCAGCGCCTGCGGGCACCGCTGGGATAGGATGCGCTTCGACCTGCCGGCCGGGCTGATCCACGGCGACGCCCACCCGAACAACCTGCTGTACGCGCGGCGCGGCGTCCTGCTCGGCGACTGGGACCACGTCGGACACGGGCCTCGTGAGTGGGACCTTGTTCAGGCCGTGTACTTCCACCGACGGTTCCCCGTGCCGGGCGACGACCTAGGGGCCGCCGCCAGCGTCTACGGCTGGGACCTCCGGGAGTGGCACGAGGTCGATGCCTTGGTCGGCATCAGGGAAGTCAGTGGCTTGGGATCGTACATCCGGACGGCGGCCGCCAAGCCATTCGCACGGGCGGAGCTCACCTACCGGATCAAGACCCTGCGGGAGCACGACGCAACCGCACTGTGGAACTCGCCGTCACGGACCTGACCCGGCCTGGCTTTATGCACAGTCCGGAGGGGCGCGGTCTGCCCGGCAGGATTTGTCAACGGCGGTGAGTTGAATCGTGCCCCGCTCAGCCTGGATCCACCGGTTAAATGCCGAGTGCGGCGGTTATCGGCTCTCGCCTCCACGACCTGTTTTCTGGCGTGTTTTCCCTGCCGCTGACGGTTCTGCGGCGTGTCCACTGGGTTCTGGGCCGGGGGTCTGGGGGCGGTGTGCCTTTCGGCGTGGGGGTGCGGACCGGGTCGGGGCTGGTCAGGCCGCGCGGCCGGGAGGCCCGCAGGTTTGGGTCCACAGGTTCTGCCAGGCCTGTTCGCGGTGGTGGCCTTCGGGCAGGTGGAGGATGAGGTTCCCGCGGCCGTGGCGGGCGGTCCGCGCGGGCATGGCGACGAGGTCGCGGCGGACGGTGGCGGTGCGGGCCCTGGCGTAGCGGCGCCCGGCGCGGGTCCCGGCGGCGCGCAGCAGGTTGCAGGCCATGGCGGCGATGACGAGCCAGGCGGCGTTCGCGGTGAAAACGCCTGATGGCAGGTGGGCGAGGGCGCCGGCGTACAGGTCGGCGTTGACCTGCTCGATGATGGCGTGGTCGCGGTGCTGGCCTTCGGCCTGGACCAGCTCGACCGGGGAATCAGTAAAAACGGCGTGATGGCCCCAGGCGGGGAACAGCTCGTCCATGCCCTGGGTGGCCTTGTCGTTTACCGCGCGGACCCGGCGGACGATCAGCCTCGCGGTGACCTGCTGCTTCTCCGGCTTCGACGTGAACGCCGTGTACCGGACTTCCGCGACTTCGGCGTCGGAGACCCAGCAGTCCAGCTGGTCGTCCCGCAGTGCCTGCGGGTACTCGATCCCGGTCCACGCGTCTTCGGGGACGGAGGCGATCGCGGTGCGGATGCTGGAGTTCATCGGGACGGTGACGGAGAAGTACGCCTTGCCGCGGCGGATCGTCCCGATCACGGCGGCGTTGCAGTACGCGGAGTCCGCCCGGACCAGGATCGTCCCGGTGCAGCCGCATTCCCGGGCGGCGCCGATCGTCTCGGCGGCCAGCCCGGCGGCGCCGCGGGCGGAGCCGGTGCTCCCGCCGCGGAGCCGGGCCGGCCCGATGACGGGGGCGGCCAGCGGGGTACTGATCACCGAGATCAGCGGGTTCAGGCCCTTGACCAGCAGTTCCTTACCCGCGATCTTCGCGTGGCCGAACGCCGCGCCTTCCTTCTGGTAGCCGTAGACCCGCTTCTGCGTCGAGTCGATGTCGATGAAGGCGAAGGCCTCCTTGCCGGGCAGCAGCCGGGCGTCGCCCGCGAGCGCGGCCAGGAACCCCCGGTGCGCCTTATCAAGCTGCCGGACGTTGCCCCAGGTATAAGAGCGCAGGTGCGACCCGAGGGTGGAGGGAGCGCGGACACCGGAGAACAGC
>DAHWEX010000137.1 GCA_027326205.1 Actinomycetota bacterium | reverse complement strand
CTGCTCAAGGCCGGCGCGGAGGGCGTGGACTCGTTCGCGCTGCCGGACGGGACCGCCGCCGCGCTGAAGATCGACGACGGGTACGAGCGCGCCCGCACCCCGGTGACGGTCGCGCTGCTGGCCATGCTCGGCGCGCAGCCCCCGGTGGAACTCGCCACGTCCGAGGTGCACGGCGGCGGCAGGCAGGTCGGCGTGGTCCGGGCGACCCGGCTGGCCTGACCCGGCCGCCCGGTCCCCGCTGGCGGGCGTTCGCGCCGCCGGGGCGGGGATCGGGGGCGGCGGCGTGAGAGGGTAGGGCCAGGAGGTAATAGTCATGAAGGTCGGGCTGCAGATTCCGGATTTCTCCACGCCCCGAGGACCGGAGTCGCTTGGGCGGGAACTCGCTGTCGTCGCGCGGACCGCGGATGAGGCCGGGTTCGAGTACCTGGCGGTGATGGATCACTTCTTCCAGATCCCCGTGGTGGGGCCGGCGGAGAAGGAGATGCTCGAGGGCTACACCACGCTGGGGTACCTCGCCGCCTGCACCTCGCGGGCCGCGCTGGTGACGCTCGTTACCGGGACCGTTTACCGGGAGCCGGGGGTCCTCGCCAAGATCGTCACCACCCTCGACGTGCTGTCCGGCGGGCGGGCGTGGCTGGGCATCGGGGCGGCGTGGAACGCGGAGGAGTCGCAGGGGCTGGGCATCGCGTTCCCGCCGGTCGCCGAGCGTTTCGAGCGGCTGGAGGAGACGGTGCAGATCTGCCTGCGGATGTGGAGCGGCGACGAGAAGCCGTACCGGGGCAGGCACTACTCGCTGGACCGGCCGCTGAACTCGCCGCAGTCGCTGTCGCGGCCGCACCCGCCGATCATGATCGGCGGCGGCGGCGAGAAGAAGACGCTCCGCCTGGTCGCCGAGTACGCCGACGCGTGCAACCTGTTCGCCGGGCGCGACGAGGCCCGCAAGCTGGACATCCTGCGCCAGCACTGCGAGGCGGTCGGCCGCGATTACGACACGGTCTACAAGACCGCCTACTACTGGTTCGACACCTCGAAGGGCACCCAGCGGATCGTGGACGAGCTCGGCGCGCTCGCCGGGCTCGGCTTCGACGCCGCGATCGGCGCGGTCGCCGGCGTATGGGACGTGACGCCGCTTGAGCAGATCGGAGCCGCGGTCATCCCGGTCGTCGCGGACTTCTAGCGTCGCGCGGGCGACGGGCCGGGTGAAACCACCGCCCGTCCGGGGGAAACGGCGGGAACTATCCCCGCGAGAGGAACTCCTCAATGGAGACCGCCAGGGCGACCGGGGTCTCGAACATCGGGTAGTGGCCGGTGCCGCGCAGCACCTCAAGCTCGGAGTTCGGGTAGACCTGCAGCCAGGCCTGTTCCATGAACTCGGCGGGCTGGGTCGGGTCGTACTCGCCGGTGATCACCTTCACCGGGACGTTGTTGCCCTTCACCAGGGCGAGGATGTCGGCCTTGGCCCAGGACGGCAGGTAGGCGCCGAACGCGGTCTCGGACGAGTTGTCGCGCGAGTGACCGACGATCAGGTCGATGAACGCGGGGGGGAGGCGGCTGCCGGTCGAGTAGTTCACGATCATCTGGCGGCTCGCCTGGCTGGAGGCGGCGGAGGAGAACAGCGCCCATTCCGATTCGCCGAGCGGCAACCCGGTGGCCGGGACCGGGGCGACGCCGACCAGCCGGCGCACGCGGTGCGGCGCCTGGTGGAGCACGTGCTGAATGGCCACGCCGCTCATCGAGTGGCCGACCAGGCTGAACCGGTCCCAGCCGAGGCGGTCGGCGAGTTCGATGGCGTCGGCGGCGGCCTCCGCCATCGTGTACTGTCCGGGCTCGCCGCGCCGGGAGCCGTAGCCGCGCAGGTCAGGGAACGCGTAGGTGAACTGCGCGGTGCCGAGGTAGTCGGTCAGGTGCCCCCAGCCGCGGGCGGAGCCGAACCAGCCGTGCAGCGCGATGACGTGGTGGTCACCGGATCCGACCACTACATGAGACCCAGCCATGGAACGTAATGTAGCGGAAGTATGTCGCGAATGTACCTGCCCGCGCGGCCCGGAAATTCCCGGTTCACTCTTCCCCGGGCAGCGCCTTGAACTCGTCGACGGATATCGCGCGGGCCACGGCGCCGTAGACCTCCTGCGCCTGCCTGATGTACTCCGCGACGGCCGGGTCGTCCCTCGCGTACATGGCCGGCGCGCCGTCTTCGTCGACGAGGCAGAAGACATCGCCGTCGTCCTCCGCGACGATGACCACCAGCGTCTCGCCGGTCGTTCCCATGCGGTGCTCCCTTCCGGCCCGGCCGGTCCGGGCGGCGTCCAGGGAGCCCACACTACCGGTGGCGCGGGACGGCCGGACTAGCGGAAATGGCGGGTCAGCCCCGACCAGACGGCGTCGTAGCCGGGCTGCCGCCAGCCGGCCTCCATGGCCTGCCGGGTCGGCAGGATCGCCCAGCGGCTCTCGAACATGAACGCGAGCGTGCCGCCGAGCTTCTGCGGCCGCAGGTCGGCGGTGGACGCCCGCGCGTAGGTGTCCGCGTCCGGGCCGTGGCTGGCGTAGGTGTTGTGCAGGCTCCCGCCGCCCGGGACGAACCCCTCCGCCTTCGCGTCGTACTCGCCGGTCACCAGGCCCATGTACTCGGACATGACGTTGCGGTGGTACCACGGAGGGCGGAAGGTGTCCTCGCCGACCAGCCACCTCGGCGGAAAGATCACGAAGTCGCAGTTGGCCAGGCCCGGCGTGTCGCTCGGGCTGGTGAGCACCGTGAAAAACCCGAGCTTCCAGGAGCCGGGTGTAGTGCCCGCGTGCAACCCGGCACGCGTCGTACGCCAGGTGCTCCAGGCCATCCACAACAGCAACAGTGCACCGGCGAGACCCAGCAGGCCCACCACGTGCGGACGATGACTGAGGAACGTCACCGCACCAATGATGGCCAGAGCCAGCCACAGTACGTCGCCACAAATGGCGCCGCAGGCGGTCATGAGCGATTCCTCGGCGCGCCCGCGCATGGAGGCGTTCGCCATGATGGTTATCACGGGTCCCGGTGGCGCGGCGATGCTGATGGCCAGCAGTGCGCCGGTAAGTACCGCATGCCAACCGGGTATGGGAATGATGGAAGACATGCAGACTCCCTCACGAAAAACACTTAAGTGACCCTATCACCAATACCGGAATGATTGGGGAGAAAAATAAAGGTGTCGTGTATTATTGGAACATTAATTGAATCAACCCCGAAACTTTGCCGAGGACAGGCAATCGTGCCTTTGTGGTTCATCGGTTTTGTCCGCTGATGCCAGGCACACAGGAATATTCGCGAATACACTCTCATCCAAGAGGATTCGAACGATGAAAACCGTGGCATACGGCCTGATCGTGGCATGCTTGACTGTTATGCCATTCGCCTGCGAGACCGCGCAGGCTGACACCCG
>DAHWEX010000102.1 GCA_027326205.1 Actinomycetota bacterium | reverse complement strand
TAAGCGGACGAGCGGTCAAGCCGCGGAAGGGGGTCCCGCACGGCGACGTGCGGGACCCCCTTCCGCTTTCGCGTTCGCTCCGCGCGGGCCGGGCCGGGCCGGGCCGGGCCGGACGGTCGGCTAGAGCTTCTCGAGGACCATCTTGAGGAAGCCCGGGGTCCTGGCGGCGGGCTCCGCCTGGAGGCAGACCTCCTCGATGACCTCCAGGTAGGCGTCGACCTCGGTCGGCTTGTCCAGGTACAGGGCGCTGGTGAGCTGCTCGATGTACACGACGTCGCGCAGGTCGGGCTCGGTGTACCGCAGGATCGTGAACGGGCCGCCCATCGCCCGGTGCGCGCCGGCCGAGAACGGCAGGATCTGCAGCGTGACGTGCGGGTGCTCGCACATGTCGATCAGGTGCTCAAGCTGTGCCCGCATGACCTGCCGGCCGCCGATGTGGCGGCGGAGCGCGCCCTCGTCGAGCACGGCCCAGATCTTCGGCGGCTCGTCCCGCAGGAAGATTTCCTGCCGGGAGATCCGGGCCTTGGCGCGGCGGACGATCTCGTCCTCCGACGTCAGGGTGCCGAGCCGGATGACCGCCTGGGCGTACTCCTCGATCTGCAGGATGCCGGGGATGAACTGCAGCTCGAACTCGCGGATGAACGAGGCGGCGGCCTCGAGGCCGAAGTACGGCTCGACCCAGTTCGGCAGGATGTCGGAGTAGGCCTGCCACCAGCCGGGGGTGCTGGCCTCCTTGGCCAGGTTGAGCAGCGCCTCGCGCTCGGGGCCGCCGAGGACCCCGTAGAGGGTCAGCAGGTCGGCGATGTCGCGTTCCTTGAAGCCGACGCGACCGTGCTCCATGCGGCTGATCTTCGAGTGCGAACCGCGGATGCTCGCGGCGGCGCGCTCGGTCGTCATGTTGGCCTGCTCGCGAAGCCGGCGCAGGTGGCCGCCGAGCACGAGGCGCTGCACTGTCGGGCCCGCGGAACGCGGGCTGAACAGTTGCTGCGGGGTCTCCCAGGCGGAGTCCTCTGGCGAGAGCATCGCTACTCCTCGGTCGCTGCGTCAGCTCATGGTCGTATACATGGGTTCGTATCCTCCCACGTGATCATGGCATTGCGGAAGAGGAGGTGATGACAATTGCATGGACTGCATGTGCGTTTCGCGCTGCGGGACTAACAGCCTGCAGGTTTGCCCCGACGAGTTTGCCACCGGCACATCATATGCCGGCCGCATTGCCGTGCGGGGCGTACTTCGGGGTACTGAGCCGTAACCCGGTGAACTAGATCAGGTGGTCGAACTCGCTGTCCTTGGCGCCGGCCAGGAACGCCGCGATCTCCGCCTTGGTGTAGACGAGGGCCGGACCACCAGGGAACCTGGAATTGCGCACCGCGATCTCGCCGTTGGGCAGGTGCGCCACCTCAACGCACGCGCCGTTCGGGTTGCTGAACGTGCTCTTGTGCCAGGTGACGTCGGCGAGGTCCGGGGCCGGCATGCCGTTGTAGGGCTGAGTCATGTTCTGTTCCTTCCAGCGACTGTGTTGAGGATGGTTACTGGACTGGAGAACTTCCCGGCCGCGGGGGTGGCCGGCCTGGTGCACCTAGAGCGCAATAACGAGTATGCCACGATGCGCCGTCCAAATGAACGTGCATCTGAATTTGCATGAGGCGCATTTTCTGACGCCGTGGGCGTGGCCAGGGCGCCGGCCGGCCGGTCGGCGCGCCGCCGTGCACGCGACGGATGCACGTTCATCTGCACCTTGCGTCAGATGAACGTGCATCCGGTGTTGCATCTGCACGCCATTTCGGGCACCATATGAGTAGGCATACCCCACGTACTGTGACAAGCAGGATCGGTTCGATCCCTTCGAAGACGATGCAGAAAGCGGTCGCGTTGGCTCACCTGAGGGTTGCTGAGTGGGAGCCGGATGACGACGACGAGGTCGTACACATCCCGGCTCTGCCGGCGTCGCCTCCGCAGTTCCTGCCGGTGCCGTCGGCCTGGTGGGAGACGCCGGCGGTGACCAGCCGTCCGCTCAGCCCGGTACCGGAAGAGGCCAGGGCCGCCCGTCAGTTCGTCCGGGAACTGCTCACCTGCTGGGACCTGGGGTACCTCTCCGACGACGCCGAGCTCATCATCGCGGAACTGGTCGGCAACGCGGTCAGGCACGGGCTGCGCACCTCCCCGCCGGCCGTCTCGCGCAGCAAGGAAGCGCCCGCGCTCCGACTGTGCCTGCTCCGCCGCAGCGGCGAGGTCATGCTCGCGGTGACCGACCCGAGCGCCGAGGCCCCCGCGCCGCGGGCCGCGACCGCGGACTGCGAGAGCGGCCGGGGGCTGCAGATCGTCGGCGCCCTCAGCCATATCTGGGGCTGGTCGCCCATCGACGGCAACGGCAAGGCCGTCTGGGCCGTCCTGAAATCCGCCTGAGCCTCCGGCCTTCCGTTCTTCCTGGTGATCACGAGCGCATCGGTAATTTCCGGCGGCCGGCGGGATCGGCAGAGTGATCGACGTGAAAGCACGCACCTGTGCGGCTAACTGCCGACGCGGAACTCGGACGGCGGCCGCCTTGAGAAAAGCTTCTATATCCAGTAATTGCCCGGTCGACAGGTTCTGGCCAGCACGCGTGACGCCGCCACGTGTTCAGCGGCGGGTGCCAGGCCAAGCGACAGGACGTTCGGTATCGCCTTTTAAAGATGACCTTGATCTAGCGTGAAACCGCCGGGTCGGTCACGTACAGCACGTGCTCGATCAGGGTGATCAAAACCTCTTTCGCCGACTCCTTGGAGCGTGCGTCGCACAGGACGATCGGCAGGCTGGGGTCGAGGTCGAGCGCGGCGCGGACTTCCTCGGTCGTGTACCTGCGCGAGCCGTCGAAGACGTTAAGCGCGATGATGAAGGGGATGTCCCTGCGCTCGAAGTAGTCGATCGCGGGGAAGCAGTCGGCGAGCCTGCGGGTGTCGGCCAGCACGACCGCGCCGAGCGCGCCGAGCGCCAGTTCGTCCCACATGAACCAGAACCGCTCCTGCCCGGGCGTCCCGAACAGGTACAGGACCAGGTCCTCGCGCAGCGTGATGCGCCCGAAGTCCATCGCGACCGTGGTGGTGGTCTTGCGCTCCACGCCGGCGGTGCTGTCGATGTTCTTGCCGGTCTCGGTGAGCGGTTCCTCGGTGCGCAGCGGCCTGATCTCGCTGACCGCGCCGACGAGCGTTGTCTTGCCAACCCCGAACCCGCCCGCGAGCAGGATCTTGATCGCGCGATGGCGGCGGGCCGTTACCGCCCCGTCAGGCTCATAGCCCCCGTAGGCCATGGAGAACCTCCTTGAGCGTTTCTCTGTCAACCTGGCGCGCCTTCATCGGAATCGGCGCCTGGATCGTCACGAGGCCGAATTCGCGCAGGTCCGCGAGGAGGATCCGGACCACGCCGAGCGGAAGGGCGACGTCGGAAGCGATGTCGACCACCGTCGTTGGCTTCTGCGCGAGTTGCAACACCGAAAAGTGCTCAGGACCGAGTCCCCCCGGCGCTGCGATCCTGGCTTGCGTCGCCATCACCGTGGCGACCATGTCGAAAGCCTCGCCCGAGGCCCGGGTGCGGCCCCGCGTGAGCTGGTATGGCCGGACGACCGGGCCGGCCTCCGCGTCGAGCCATTCTTCGTGCGACGGCATGAAGTGCCTGTCCCTGAGCGTGTCGTCGGTTACGCGGAACGGGGCCGCATGTTGACCTGCAAGTGGTCGCCGGTGCGCTGGACGAGCACCGCCATCTCGTACGCCACCTGGCCGATATCGGCCTCGACGGTGGTCAGGACGGCCAGGCAGGTGCCCTGGCCCGCCGCGCACACGATGAAGAAGCCAGATGTCATCTCGATGATCGACTGGCGGGCCTCGCCGCCGAACTGGTGGCTTGCGCTGCGCGCCAGCGACTGGAACGCGGCGGCGAGCGCGGCCAGGTGCTCCACGTCCGCCTGCTCCATGCCCCGTGACGCCCCCAGGGCGAGGCCGTCCTGGGAAAGGAACACGGAGCGCTGGATATGGGGGACCCGGCGCACCAGGTCATCGAGGAGCCAATCAAGTTGATTGGCCGGGTTTCTACTGTCCATCTCCATTGCCCTCTGTATCGCGTTGCGTCTGTGACCGGCCTTGCTGCCAGCCGCGCTGCATGGCGGACAGGGTGTTGCGCATGTCGTTCAGCGACGCCGCGGTGGCCCGCGGGACCGCCGCCGTTTCCTGCGGGCTTGGCGTCGCCGTGGTCGCGCGAAGCTGCGGCGCAAGATTGGCCTGGCGAACACGCCGCGGCAGCCCGTCGGCGGTACCGCGCTCAGCCGCATCCCCGTCTTGATGATTTGCGCCGCTTTCCCCGTTAACAACGATATTAGCGGTATTTCCATACGGACCGGGTGAATTCCGCGAACCGTAAGCAACGCCGTCGCCCTGGTAGCTCGGGCTGCCCGGGTCGGCGTAGGGGCTCACGGACCCGGGATCCGGCTGGCCGTCGAAGTCCGGGTACGACTGCTGGTACGCGGCGCCGGCGGGCGGCTGCCCGGCGTCTTCGGTCCGCCTCATGGGCGTGAAGACATCGAACGCCGCCGGCTGGGCCGCGGTTGACCTGACGACCGGGACGCCGGTCACCACCGGGATGTCGTCGTCGCTGCCGTGCCGTCCCCGCCGGCTGCCGGGCGCACCCGGCCCAGTCGGCGCACCCGGCCCAGTCGGCGCACCCGGAGCAGCCGGCGCACCCGGCCCAGCCGGTGAACTCGGCATGCCCGGCCACGCCGGGGCCGGGCCGGTGCCGTGACCGGTGCCGCGAGCGGGAGCCGCGGGGTAGCCGCCCGTGCTGTATCCGCCCGCGCTGAAGCCGTCCGTGCTGTAGCCGCCGGCGCGGGCCGGCGGCCGGCCGGCCTCCGGTGGCGCGTAGCCCGCGTAGCCCGCGGCGGGCGCGGCGGGCGCGGACCCTCGGCCCACGGGAGCGGCCGGCCTGGGGGCCGTCCCCGGGCGGCGCTGCGGGCCGCCCGGCCGGGAGCCGCCGGCGTAGCCGCCGTTCGGCGACCCGTTGTAGCCGGAGCCGTTGCCGTAAGCGGATCCGCTGCTCGCCGGAGCGCCGCCGGCGGCGCTTCCTGGCGCGCCGCCCGAGGTGATCGCCGCCGGGCTGTCCTCGACGATGAGCGTGAGCGGGATCAGCGCGACCGCCGTGGTGCCGCCGTAGGGCGACGGGCGGAGCACGACCCGGATCCCGTGCCGCCGGGCCAGTTGCCCGACGACGAAGAGGCCAAGCTGCTCGGTGTTGGCCGGGTTGATGTCCGGCGGGTTCGCGAGCCGCTCGTTGAGCTCCGCCAGGCGCTGGGGGTTCATCCCGAGGCCGCGGTCCTCGATCTCGATCGCGAACCCGTTGGCGACGGTCTCGCCGGCCACCCGGACCTGCGTGAACGGCGGGGAGAGGGTGGTCGCGTTCTCGATCAGCTCCGCGAGGAGGTGGATCACGTCGGTGACGGCGGAGCCGGCCAGCGACGCGCGGGCCGTCGTGGAGACGGTCACCCGGGCGTAGTCCTCAACCTCGGCGACCGCGCCGCGCATCACGTCGATCAGCTTCACCGGAGCGGACCAGGAGCGGCCCGGAGGGGCGCCGGAGAGGATGATGAGGCCTTCCGCGTGCCGCCGCATCCGGGTGGTGAGGTGGTCGAGCTTGAACAGGTCCTCCAGGACGTCCGGATCCGTGGTCTGGCGCTCGGCCTCGTCGAGCACGCTGAGCTGGCGCTGCAGCAGCGACTGGTTGCGCCGGGCCAGGTTGCGGAACATGTCGTTGACGCCCTGGCGGACCCGCGCCTCGTCGATCGCGGACCGGATAGCGGTCTGCCGCACGGTGTCGATCGCCTGGCCGACCTGGCCGATCTCGTCGTTGCCGACGCGCAGCGGCGGTGCCTCGGCCGCGACGTCCACCGACTCGCCGCGCCGCAGCCGGGAGACCACGGACGGCAACTGCTCCTGCGCCAGCGTCAGGGCGGAGCGCCGCAACGTGGTGAGCCGGCGGTTGATGGAGCGGCTCAGCAGCAGCGTGACGATCAGGGTGAGGACGAGGCCGGCGGCGCCGGTGCCCGCGGTCAGCCAGACCCGGGTCTTCGCGTCGTCCGCGAGCCCCTGGTCGGTGGCGAGCGTGGTGGCCGCGGCGTTGGTGGCCGCGTCGTAGTTGGCCTTCTGCCACGTGCTGGTCAGGAGCTGCCAGGAGGCGGAGTTGAGACCCTGGGCCTCCATCGCCGGGAGCGGGATGTCCGCCACGACGCCTTCCTGGACCTTGGTGATGTTGGCCTGGATCAACGACGGCGACGCCACCTGGTTCATCGTCTTGTTGAACTGGGCCAGCTCAGCGGAGTCGAGCAGCCGCGTGTAAAGCTGCGTGTCCTGGAACTGCCGCCCGTACGCCAGGCCGAAGGCCGCCCGGTCGGGGCCGGTCAGCGAGTTGGCGGCCAGCGCCCCCGCGAGCACCGCGTCCTGCTCCGAGAGATCCTCCCGGGCGTTGACGGAGGAAATAAGGCCGAGGCCCTGCGAGGAGGCGACCGTGGCGGTCATGCTGGCCGCCTGGGCCTGGAAGACGGTGTCCTGGTCGGCGATGATCTGGCTGTAGGCCTTGAGGGTGTCAATCGGGCTGAGCTTCCTGACGGAGACCTCCGCCCGCAGCCCGCCCATGCCGGTGACGTCCTGGACCATCTTGGTCATCGCGGCGGTCTCGCCGGCGGTGGCGTTACCCGTGGTGGCCGGCGAGTTGATCACGCTCTCGAACGTCACGAGGCCGTTCTTGGAGGCGGTGATCGCGGCCTGGTAAGCCGCCAGGTTCGCGGCGTTCGGCTGCGACACGTACACGATCGCCGCGCGCCGCTCAGCCTGCAGCAGGTCGGTGAAGTTCGTGATCGGGATCGACGTCGCCCGGATGAGAACCGGCGCGCGGTCCAGGTTCTGGAAGTTGGTGATCGAGGTGTAGGCCACGTACCCGAACAGGCCGAGCATCGTGATCAGTGGAATGGCTACCAGGAAGTAGATCCTGAGCCGAATGGATCGGCCGCGCGATCCCATGAGCGTTCTCCCAGGTAACTGGCGGGTATTGGCAAGTCAGACTAACCCGGAAGAGACCATGATCGTGCCCAAATCGATATATTTCCTGAGCGAATATCGTGGATTACGAAGAGATATTTGTCATCCCACAACTGCTTGCCGCGGGCTCCTTTGACGGTGGCAGCGCCTACGCTGGAACCCGTGACCACGACCGCGACACATCCCTTGCTAGACGGCCTCAACCCCCAGCAGCGGGCGGCGGTCATCCATGCCGGCGGCCCGCTGCTGATCGTGGCCGGGGCCGGCTCGGGGAAGACCCGGGTCCTCACCCACCGGATCGCCTACCTGCTGGCCGAGCGCGATGTAGCCCCCGGGGAGATCCTCGCGATCACGTTCACGAACAAGGCGGCCGGCGAGATGGCGGCACGGGTCGCGTCCCTGGTCGGCGACCGGCGCGCCCGCGCGATGTGGGTGATGACGTTCCACTCCGCCTGCGTCCGCATCCTGCGCCGCGAGGCCACCAGGTTCGGCTACCCGTCGAACTTCTCGATCTACGACTCCGCCGACTCGCTGCGGCTGATGACCCTGGTCTGCCGCGAGCTTGAGCTCGACGCCAGGCAGTACCCGCCCAAGTCGATGGCCGCGCAGGTGTCCAACCTCAAGAACGAGCTCGTCGACTACGAGTCGTTCGCGTCGCGGGCCCGGGGTGCGACGGCCCGCGGGGCGAAGGACAGGGTGCTCGCCGAGGTCTACGCCGAGTACCAGCGCCGCCTGGTCGCGGCCGGCGCGATGGACTTCGACGACCTGATCATGGTCACGGTCAACCTGTTCCAGGCGTTCCCCGACGTCTCCGAGGCGTACCGCCGCCGTTTCCGTCACGTTCTCGTCGACGAGTACCAGGACACGAACCACGCGCAGTACGCGCTCATCCGCGAACTGGTCTCCGGCGGCGGCGCGCTGTTCGGACGATCAAAATCAGGCTCAGGCCGAACGGGCCGGGTCGATGCGGATGCCGGCGCCGATTCTGCCGCCGGCCCGGCCGGCCCGTCCGAGCTGTGCGTGGTCGGTGACGCCGACCAGTCCATCTACGCGTTCCGCGGCGCGACGATCAGGAACATCGTCGAGTTCGAGCAGGACTACCCGGACGCGACGGTGATCCTGCTCGAGCAGAACGACCGCTCGACGCAGAACATCCTGGCCGCCGCGAACGCGGTCGTGTCCCGTAACCCCGGCCGCAAGCCGAAGAACCTGTGGTCCGACGCGGGCGACGGCCCGCTGATCACCGGCTACGTCGCGGACAACG
>DAHWEX010000074.1 GCA_027326205.1 Actinomycetota bacterium | reverse complement strand
AAGCGAACTTTTCTGCCGTCCTGCCCGCATCGCCGGCCATGCCGGCTATACCCTTACGTCGCCGGATGAGAGCCACTCTGGCATTCCTCCGCTGTCCGGAATATCTTCCGGACAGCGGGCGACACATCCGTCAAATCACGGTATGATAGCGCTAGCTAGGCACCAAAGACGCTGGCCTACCCGTCGAGTCCCCCTTCTCGACCCTGGAGTTCCGTTCCATGACTTACAGCAACGGCGTGCGAGACGACACCCAGCAGCTACGCGACATCCAAGACCTGATCGCCAAGCTCGAGGACGTCAACAGGAAACTCGCGCAGCCCTTGCGGGCCATGACCATGGCCCGGGGCGCCGACGCCGAAACCACCGACGCCCCCAGCTAGCGCCCCGCGCCGCTACCGGTTGAACCCTCGCACCACGCCGCGGATCAGTTGCGCCGACCGCGACGGGGGCAGCGCCGCCGACCGGAGCTGCGCGAACGTCCTGAGATAGCGCGTCACCTCCTCCCTGCCCTCCAGGCAGATCCCGCCGGACAGCGCGGCCACGTGGATGACCCCGATCTCCGGCGTCTGCGCGAACCGGAGCAGCGTCATCGAGCCGCAGCCCGCCGCCGCGTGCGCCCCGGCGGCGAACGGGAGCACCCGCAGCGAGACGCTGGAGCGCCCGGTCTCGGGGATGTCCCGGTCAGGCAGTCCGTCGGCGTACCCGGTCTCCGCGAGCGCGGCCAGCCTGCCAAGCTGCTCCCGCATCACCCGCGGCGGGCCGACCGCCTGCCGTAGCGCGCCCTCCGTGAGCACGACGTCCAGGTGCGGCGCGCGCCCGGCGACCACGATCCGCTGCCGGTTGAGCTTGACCTCCATCGCGTGCGCCCGCTGTTCGGCGCTGGTGTACCGGGCGTCCGCGGCGGCCACGGCCCGCATGTAGTCCGGGGTCTGGAGCAGGTCGGGAACCTGGTTCGCCTCGTAGCAGGCGATCTCGGTCGCGGCGATCTCCATGATCACGAAGTCCCGGGCCGCCGGCGGCAGCACGTCGCGGTAGTCGAGCCACCAGCCGCTGTCCCGGCCGCGGTGGGCGACGGCGAGCAGCGCCTCCTGCTCGGCGGCGGGCACGCCGTACTCGGTGAGCAGGTCCTGCAGTTCCTGCGTGCGGATACCGCGCTCGCCGGTCTCGATGCGGGAGATCTTCGACCGGTCGCAGTCGAGAATCCGGGCGGCCTCGTCCAGGTTGAAGCCGAGGCTCTCGCGGTACTCGCGCAGCGCGGTGCCGAGCAGACGACGCCTTACAGGGGGTGTACCGGGCACGGTGCCTCCTCCTCAGTCGGGGAATCCGGGGGTTCCGGTGGCACGCTCGCCGGGGGCCCACGCGGGACCGCGGGCGGGCGAGAGTGCTAGCTGAGAGATAACCTAGCACTTGGAGTAGTCCGGAGCCGGACGGCACGCCGGGGGAAGGGGCGGAGAAAGGGTTCGCTAGCCGAGGCGTTCGATCGCGGTCATGATCCTCCGCTCCGAGACCGGGGCGGGGGTGCCGATGGTCTGGGCGAAGAGGCTGACCCGGAGTTCTTCGATCTGCCAGCGGATTTCCGCCGCGGCGTCGCTGGTGCGCTCGTCGGGGGGCAGCGCGGCGAGGGCCTGGGCGTAGGCGTCCTGGACGCGGTGGACGACGGCCATCTGCTGGGCGTCGCGGCCGGCGTTGTCGTTGAGCTTGTCGAGCCGACGGCCGATGGCCTTGACGTAGCGGGCCAGGGCGGGGAGGCGGGCGGTGCCGGCGGCGGTGAGGAAACCGGGCGGGGCGAGGCCGTCGAGCTGGGTGCGGATGTCGTGGACGGCGGGGGCGAGGGCGGGGCTGCGGAGCTGGTCGAGGCGCAGGCGGGCGTCGTGGGCGCCGCGGATGGCTTCCTCGGCCCAGCTGATGACGTCGTAGGTGGCGGCGTGGAGGCGGGGGCGGACGTGGGCGACGACGCGGTCGAAGGCGTCGCGGTCCCAGGCGGGGCCGCCGGCCTCGGCGATGAGGCCGTCGGCGGCGCAGTTGACGGCGTCGGCGAACAGGGCGGCGACGGAGCCGTCGGGGTTGCTGGACAGGACGAGCTTCTGCGCGGTGGTGAGGCGCTTGGCGACCTCGTTGGCGGGGGACTTCACGGCGAGCAGGACGAGGCGCCTGGTTCCGGCGCGCATGGCGCGGGCGGCGGCGCCGGCGGTTTCGTAGAGCCGGATGTCGACGGCGGCGCCCGCGTCGCGCAGGGCGGGGTAGGCCCTGACCTCCCCGTCGGCGAAGACCCTGGGAAGGGGCCCGAAGTCCCAGGTGGTGAGCCCGGTTCTGGCGAGGGAGGCGGCGCGGGCGGAGAGGGTGGCGCGCACCTTGGGGCGCAGTTGGCGCTGCAGGGCGGCGAGGTCCTTGCCGGCGGCGACGACCTTGCCGTCGTCGGTGACCTGGAAGGTGACGCGCAGGTGCGGGGGGAGCTTGCCGAGGTCGAAGTCGTCGGGGGTGACGCGGACGCCGCGGCGGCGCAGGAGCTCGCGGGCGACGACGTCCAGGACGTCCTCGCGAAGGTGGTCGGGGCTGGGCCGGGCGGTGAGGTCGGCGAGGATCTCGCGGGCGACGTCGGGGGCGGGGACGAGTTCGCGGCGGACGGCCTTGGGCAGGGCCCGGATGAGCTCGGTGACCAGTTCGAGGCGCAGGCCCGGGACCTGCCAGGAGAATTCCTCGGGGCTGGCCTGGTTGAGGGTCTTGAGCGGGACGTCGATGGTGATGCCGTCGGCGTCGGTACCGGGGGCGAACGCGTAGCTCATGGCGAGAGGGCCGGGCCGCGCGCCGGCCAGGCCGGGTGAGGCGGAGGTCCAGACCTCGGGGTAGGCGGCCGCGTCGATGTCGTCGGCGGCGTCGGAGAGCAGGTCGTTGAGGGTGAGGGTGAGCAGGCCGGGGGTCTCGTGGCGGGCGTTCTTCCACCAGGCGTCGAAGTGGCGGGCGGAGACGGCCTCCTTCGGCACGCGGGCGTCGTAGAAGGCATAGAGGGCGTCTTCGCCGGCGACGAGGCCGCGCCGCCTGGCCCGCTGCTCGAGTTCGGACGCCTCCCCGATCAGCTTCGCGTTGTCGCGGAAGAAATGGTGCCTGGTCTGCCAGTCGCCCTCGACGAGGGCGTGCCTGATGAAGAGCTCACGGGCCAGGACGGGGTCGGTGCGGTGCAGCAGGACGGTCCGGTCGGCGATGACCGGTATGCCGTAGAGGGTGACTTTCTCCAGGGCGACGGCGGCGCCGGCGTTCCGCGACCAGCGGGGCTCGCTGTAGGAGCGCTTGACGAGGTGCTGGGCGACGGGTTCCACCCATTCGGGATCGATCGCCGCGACGGTCCGGGCCCAGAGCCGGGAGGTTTCCACGAGCTCGGCGGCGATGAGCCAGTCCGGGGGCTTGCGGGCGAGGCCGGAGCCGGGGAAGACGGCGAACTTGGCGCCGCGGGCGCCGAGGGACTCGGGCAGGGGGCGCCGGCCGCGTTCCGGGCCGGCCGGGCGGGCGGCACCGGGTTGCTTCGCGGGGGTGAGCACGATCTTCATGCCGACCTGGGAGAGCAGACCGGACAGGAGGGCGGTGTGCACCCGGACTCGTTCGGTGGATGAGGTCTTGGGGTTGATCCCGAGGTCCCGGGTCAGGGAGGAAAGCTGGCCGTGCAGGTCCTGCCATTCCCGGACGCGCAGGTAGTTGAGGAACTCGGCGCGGCACAGGCGGCGGAACGCGGAGCCGGACAGCTCGCGCTGCCGCTGCGCGAGGTAGTCCCAGAGCGCGACGTAGGCGAGGCAGTCGGATTCGGGCTGGGTGAAGCGGCGGTGGGCGGTGTCGGCGGCCTGCTGGTTGTCGGTGGGCCGTTCGCGCGGGTCCTGGATGGACAGGGCGGCGGCGATGACGAGGACCTCGCGGGCGCAGCCCTGGTTGCCCGATTCGATGATCATGCGGGCGATGCGGGGGTCAACGGGGAGGCGGGCCATCTGGCGGCCGGTTTCGGTGAGTCGGTCGCCGGAGACCGCGTTGAGCTCTTCGAGGAGCTTGACGCCGTCGGTGATGGCGCGGGGGTCCGGCGGGTCGACGAACGGGAAGCGCCTGACGTCGCCGAGGCGGGCGGCGGCCATCTGGAGGATGACGCTGGCGAGGTTGGTGCGCTGGATCTCGGGATCGGTGAACGCGGGGCGGCTCTCGAAGTCCTCTTCCGAGTAGAGCCGGATGCAGATGCCGTCGGCGACGCGACCGCAGCGGCCCTTGCGCTGGTTGGCGCTGGCCTGGGAGATCGCCTCGATGGGGAGGCGCTGCACCTTGGTGCGCAGGCTGTAGCGGCTGATCCGGGCGGTGCCTGGGTCGATGACGTACCGGATGCCGGGGACGGTGAGGGAGGTCTCGGCGACGTTCGTGGCGAGCACCACGCGGCGGCTGGCCATGGCGCGGTTGGCGGGGACCTCGAAGACGCGGTGCTGCTCGGCGCCGCTCAGCCGCGAGTACAGCGGGAGGACGTCGGTGTTGGCGCGGCCCGCCAGGGCGTCGGCGGTGTCGCGGATCTCCTGCTCGCCGGAGAGGAAGACGAGGATGTCGCCCGGGCCCTCGCGCTCGAGTTCGCCGACCGCGTCGGTGATGGCGGTGACCTGGTCGCGGTCCTCGTCACGGTCGTCGTCGTTGATCGGCCGGTAGCGGACCTCGACCGGGTAGGTGCGCCCGGAGACCTCGATGATCGGCGCGGGCTGCCCGGTCCTGGCGTCCGTGAAGTGCCCGGCGAAGCGCTCGGGGTCGATCGTCGCGGAGGTGATGATGACCTTGAGGTCGGGGCGGCGCGGGAGGAGCTGCCGGAGGTAGCCGAGGATGAAGTCGATGTTGAGGCTGCGCTCGTGCGCCTCGTCGATGATCAGCGTGTCGTAGCGGGTAAGGTCGCGGTCGGTGCCGATCTCGGCGAGGAGGATGCCGTCGGTCATCAGCTTGACGGCGGTGGCGTCGCCGGATTTGTCGGTGAACCTGACCTTGTACCCGACGATGTCGCCGAGCGGCGTGCCGAGTTCCTGCGCGATCCGCTCCGCGACCGTGCGCGCGGCGATGCGCCGGGGCTGGGTGTGGCCGATCTGCCCGGTGACGCCGCGGCCGAGTTCCAGGCAGATCTTGGGGATCTGGGTGGTCTTCCCCGAGCCGGTCTCTCCGGCGACGATCACGACCTGGTGGCCGGCGATCGCGGCGGCGATGTCGTCCTTGCGCTGGCTGACCGGGAGCTCTTGCGGGTAGCGGACGGCGATGCCTGCGAGCGCGGCCTCGCGGGACGCGGCGCGCTGCTTTGCTCGTGCGGAAGGTTCGTTCACCGGCGGGAAAGACTAGACGATGGGACCGGAGTATGCCAACGCTTTTCGGCCGGCGGTCATTCCCGTCACGGCCGGACGGGTCATCCGGAACGGCCGGGGCTGACCGCGGCGGCGTCAGCGGCCTTGCGGGGCGGGGGGACGCCAGGTGCCTGGCGTCCCCCCGCCCACGCTCTGGGCGTGGCTAGGCGCTGGCGGCGGCGACCAGCTTGGCGACCCGCTCGGGGGTGATCAGGTCGGGCGCGAACGCGGAGAGCCTGATCAGCGGGGTGGCACCGAGGAACAGCGCCATGGTCGGGTCGGCGAGGAACGCGGCCATCGGGCCGCCCGCGGCTCCCGAGCCGTCCGCCGTCTCGGCGAACGCCGCGGTGAGGGCGCGGGCGCCGCGCGGGTCGGCGAGCCACTCCCCCAGCGTCGAGTCGGCCGTGAGCGGCACCCCGGCGTCGTCGCCGGCGACCGCGACGGCCGCGGTGGTCCGCAGGTCACGCGAGGACGCGCCGACGGCGCAGCGGTACTCGCCGCCCTCGACCACCCAGCGGCCGCACCGGATGTCCCAGTAGGCCAGGTCCTCCCGGTCGACGGTGAGGGTGACCTCGCGGGTCTCCCCGGCGCGCAGCGGCACGCTGGCGAACGCCTTGAGGTCGCGCCTGGCCCGGGTGACCTTGCTGCCCGGGAGGCTGACGTAGACTTGGACGACCTCGCGGCCGTCCCGGTCGCCGGTGTTGGTGACGGGCACGCGCACCTCGATGCCATCCGGCGTGGCCGTGGCGGTCGCGTCGCCGTAGCCGAAGGTGGTGTACGAGAGGCCGAACCCGAAGGGGTACGCCACCTCCTGCTCGCGGGCGTCGAAGCCCCGGTACCCGACGAACAGGCCTTCGCCGTAGCGGACATGGCCGTGCTCGCCGGGGAAGTCGAGGTAGGAAGGGTGGTCCTGCAGGCGGAGCGGGATCGTCTCGGCCAGCCGCACCGACGGGTTGACCTTGCCGAAAAGCACGTCGGCGACCGCGCCGCCGCCGGCCTGGCCGAGCAGCCAGCCCTCGACGACGGCGGGGACTTCCCGGTCCCAGGGACTGGTGGCGAGCACGGCGCCGTTGGAGAGGATCACAACCGTGCGCGGGTTCACCCGGGCGACTTCGTCGATCAGCGCCCGGTGCGCCGCCGGGAGGTCGATGCCGTCCCGGTCCGCGCCCTCGGTCTCGTGCTCGCTGCCGACGAAGACGAGCGCGACGTCGCCGGCCTGGGCGACCGCCACCGCCTCGGCGAGCAGGTCACGGGCATCGGCCCGCGGGTCGCGCTCCGGGCCGTCGTCGACGCTGTAGCCGGGAGCGAAGAGCACCGTCGCCTCGGTCGCGGCGGTGATCTCGGTGAGGGCGTCATCGAGGCGGGTGGGTGCGATGAGCGAACTGCCGCCGCCCTGGTAGCGCGGCGTGCGGGTGAACTCGCCGATCACGGCGATCGTCTGGGTGCCGTCGCCGGCGGCCAGCGGGAGCAGGGCGCCGTCGTTCTTGAGCAGGACGATGGCGCGGCCCGCGATCTCGCGGGCGAGGGCGTGGTGCGCGGCCTGGTCGTAGCTGCCCGTGCCCTTGTCGCGGGCAGCGGCCTTGTCGACGAGTTCGCGGACCCGCCGCGCGGCCTGGTCAAGCAGCGCCGGGTCGAGGCGGCCGGCCGCGACGGCCTCGGCCAGTTCCCGGTCACCCAGGGCGTCCGGCCCCGGCATGGTGAGGTCGAGGCCCGCGGCCACCGCGGCGACGCGGTCGGCGACCGCGCCCCAGTCCGAGACGACCAGGCCCTGGTAGCCCCACTCACCGCGCAGCACCTGGGTGAGCAGCCAGTGGTTCTGGCTCGCGTACACGCCGTTGACCTTGTTGTAGGAGCACATCACCGTCCACGGGCGCGCCTGGGTGACGACCCGGCGGAACGCGCTGAGGTACATCTCGCGCAGCGTCCGCTCGT
>DAHWEX010000060.1 GCA_027326205.1 Actinomycetota bacterium | reverse complement strand
CCGGTCAGCGACAGCGACGCGGTGCGCCGGTCCCGTTCCCCGCCGGACCGGGTGATCAGCCTGCTCGCCACGCGGCTGGAGACCCTCGACAAAGCCAACGACAACCAGCGGGCGGACCTGCGGCGCTGGCTCGAGCGCCTGCCGAGGATGCTGCTCATCGAGTCCGAGTACCAGCTCGCCATGCGCGTCGCGCAGGCGGAGTGGCTGCGCGTGCTGCTCGGCGAGCTTGTCGCCGGCACGATCGGCGGGATGGACCTCTGGCGGCAGCTCCACGAAACCGGCGCGACGCCGCCCGAGATGGCGGAACTCGACGAGCTCGCGAAGAGGGGGTGGCCAGACGAGCCCGGCGCAGCCGCCGCGGCCAGTGACCAGGACACGTAACCGAACGACCCCGGCCCGAGGTGCGCCAACACCGCGAGCCGGGGTCGCAACCTCACCACCAGTCCCGCGGCAGATCCGCAGGCGGCAGCCATGAGGCCCATCATGAGTGTACGCCGGGCGACTCCTCGCCGGACTGAGCAGCACACCAACCCAGTCATCGCCCGGGGGGACGTCCCCCGTCCCCCCGGTGCGCGCCCGATGGCAAAAACCGCCATCGTAGCGGGCGCGCAGCAGAACCGAGGAGTCATCATCATGCAGTCAACCGCCGGACAGACCGGTTCCCGGTCCGCCGCCATCGAGGCCCGGGACCTCGTCAAGACCTATCCCGCGCCCGGCAAGACACGCGTCCGGGCGCTGGACGGCCTCACGCTCAGCGTGCCGAAGGGCACGATCTTCGCCCTCGTCGGCCCCAACGGGGCCGGCAAGACCACCACGGTCAAGATCCTCACCACGCTCGCCACGCCAGACGCGGGCACGGCGGCCGTCGACGGCATCGACGTCATCGCCGCGCCCGCGCGGACACGCCGCGTCATCGGCGTCGTCGGGCAGCGCTCGGGCGCGGACCAGACGGCCACCGGACGGGAGAACCTGATCTTGCAGGGACACCTCTGCGGGCTGGCGACCAGGGCGGCGAAGATCCGGGCGGACGAACTTCTCGACCGCTTCCAGCTCGCCGGCGCGGCCGGCCGCAACGCCGGCACCTACTCCGGCGGCATGCGGCGCCGCCTCGACGTCGCGCTCGGGCTGGTCCAGCGGCCCCGGGTGCTGTTCCTCGACGAGCCCACCACCGGCCTCGACCCGGAGTCCCGGGCCGCGATGTGGGACGAGATCGCCGCGCTCGCCGCGACCGACCAGGTGACCGTGCTGCTCACCACGCACTACCTCGACGAGGCCGACAAGCTCGCCAGCCGGCTGGCCATCGTCGACCAGGGCCGCGTCGTCGCCGAGGGCGATCCCGAGTTGCTCAAGCGGGAACTCGGGGCCGGGTCCCTGGACGAGGTGTACCTGCATCACGCCGGCCGAAGGTACAGCGACGCGACGCGGCTTTCGGAGGTAGCGCGATGACGACCGTATCCCTGTCTCCCGCTCCCGCCCCGTCGGGGGTCTCCTCCGCCGTCGCCGACACCTGGTACCTGACCGGCCGCAAGCTGCGCGCCCTGGCCCGTCAGCCCGTGGTCCTCGCCATGGGCCTCATCCAGCCGGTGATCTGGCTGTTCCTCTTCGGCGAGATGTTCCACAAGGTCATCGACATCCCCGGATTCGGCTACCAGGGCTCCTACCTCGCCTACCTGATCCCCGGCATCGTCGCGATGAACGCGATGTCCGGGAACATGTGGGCCGGCATGGCCATGATCGAGGAGATCGACCGGGGCACGCTCAACCGCTTCCTGGTCACCCCGGCCAGCCGCCTGGCCATCATGAACGCCGCGGTCGTCGAGCAGTCAGTGAGCACGACCATCCAGACCCTGATCATCGTCGTGCTGGGCTACGCCGGGGGAGCGCGCTACCCGGGCGGAGCGGCGGGCCTGGTGCTGCTGGTGGTCGCGGCGATCGAGGTCGGCGTCTTCTGGGGCGCGCTGTCGAACCTGACCGGCATGCTCGTCCGCGACCGCATGGCGATCATCGGCGTCTACACGCTGTTCATGCTCCCGCTGATGTTCCTGTCCAGCGCCTTCATCCAGCCGGGCTTCCTCCCGGGCTGGATGCAGGCGATCGCCTCGCGCAACCCGTTGAACTGGGAGGTCGAGATCGGCCGGTCGGCGCTGAGCGCGGTACCCGACTGGTCGGCGATCGGCGTCCGCGCCGGCGGCCTGGCCGTCATCGCCCTGATCGCGGTAGCGATCTCGGTAACGACCTTCCGCAACTACGCGAAGAACGTCTAACCGGGGTCGGTCCAGCAGAAAGCAGAAAACGGATCCTGGGCCGTCGGCAGCGTCGGCGGCCCCGGATCCGCTGCCTGGGGCGGTGCTTGCCGGCCGGCGCCGCCGACGCGCAACCGCTAGTGTCCCCGTCTTAAGTGCCAAGCAGTAGTTCGCTGGCCCCGGGGCCCCGGCCCTTTGGCGCTGTGGCCCCCAGCGCCAGTCGGCCTGCGGCGCTGCGGGCCGCAGCGCCGAACCTATCGTCACAGCGGGCCACAGCGCCAAGGTCGCTATAGCGCCGGGTGCCACAGCGACATCCACGGCGGGCGCCCCCTGCTCCGTTCACCGGCCCTATGCCTGGGGATTCCGACGAGAAACGCTACGGAGTCGTGAGATCCGCCACCGGCAGGCTAAGCCGGACCGGCTGCTCAAGGTCCAGAACCGAGCGATGAACGTCATGAAGGCGGTACGTGGCCGCTGCGGCATCAAGGTGGAACTCGCGGATCTCGACGATGCCGGAGTCTTCATCGAGAACTACGACCAGGTAAAGAGGGATGCCCGCGGCCGCGTATTGAGCCTTCTTGTCGACTAGGTCTTCCTTGATGGTGGTCGGCGAGGTTACCTCGACGACGAGCAGTGTCTCCTGCGCGGTCGGCTTCCTCGTCGGGTCGTCAAGGCCCTGGTAGAGGACAACGTCGGGCCTGCGGAACGTGAACCCGGGGACTCGCCATAGAACGACGTCTACGTCGGTCTCAACGCGCAAGCACGGGCCGGCGGGCGAGCGTGCGGACTCAAGCGCGAAAGACAGGCGCCGGGCAATGAGATTGTGCTGAGGTGAGGGTGATTCGCACCTGATGATGTGTCCGTGCACGATTTCGATGGTGCGCGAGATCTCCTCAGGCAGATCCCGGTACTCCGCCTCCGACATGGATTCCGGTAGTTCCTCGAACCACCACGGGCCGCTCATGGGCATCATCGTCGCATGCTCCCCCAGTGATGCACTGCATCACTCGACTCTGCTCCGAACACGCTACTCGATCTTACTCGACCTTACTCGACTTAACTAGTGAAGGTCATCGAGGCGGGTCCAGGGGGACGGGGGGTTGTCGTCGCGGGGGAGCCACAGCAGGGGCTGCATCCCGGTCAGGTCGGGCTGGAAGCCCCGGTCCCAGGGGAACCGGCCGCTCTTGTCGGACCAGACGACCTGCAGGTACGGCGGGCGGACCATGCCGTAGAAGGCGTTGGAGATCCCGAGCAGGCCGTCCGTGTCCCGCCAGCTCCGCTCGACCGGGCGCACCGCCAGCGGGGCCGGGCAGATGTCGTCGATCAGGTCGCCGGGGGCGTATTGCGCGCCGTCGGCGGCCCGCGCCCCGATCGCGTTGACGATCGCCGCGGCGCTCTCCACCGGAAGGCCGCACAGGACGAGCTCCGGGACCTGGCCCGACACCCACATCCCGACGCTGTAGGCCCACGGCGGCGCGGCCTTGTCGCCGTGCCGCCCGGAGACCGCCCAGCCGTGCTCCCCCACGGTGGCGGCGATCCAGCTCATGTACGCCGCGTGCTCGGCCGCACGGTCCGGCCCGGTGCCCCGCCCGGGCCGGCCGGGGCACTCTGGCTGATCCGCGCGCTCTGCTTCACCGGGGCGCTCTGCTTCACCGGGGCACTGGGCCTGACCGGGGCACTGGGCCTGACCGGAGCTCTGGGCCTGACCGGAGCCCTGGGCCTGACCCGGGTACTGGGCCTGACCCGGGTACTGGGCCTGGGTCCTGCGGCCGGAGAGGCGCCTGGGGAGGGGAAGGTTCATACCCCATACGCTACGCGGAGGGTCTGACATTCCAGCTAGCCGCGCAAATCCGCACACTTGTCCGCTAGAGCGGCATTGTCTGCCAAACGCTGGCGAACGACGTGTCCGCCCGGGCGCGCCGCGGCTGTCCGGCGCCGCGACACGGCGCGGGCCGTCCGCGTGCGGGGACGCGCCAGGCCCACGGCGAGGATGACGGCCCCGGGGGCGGCCGGCCGCAGGACGCGGGGATGACCGCGACGACCAGCGCGGCCGGGGCCGCCGCGGCGCGGTCCACGTTCGCGATCAGGACCGTGCTCAGCCGAGGTCCGCTGCCGCTTGAGCACTGGCGATAGCGGCGGGGTCGCCGGGAACGACCAGGCCGGCCGGCCCGCCCGCCGCGATGACCGCCGAGGCGCCGGCGCCGCCCGTCCCCGTGCTGGCAAGCCCCGTGCTGGCAAGCCCCGGGCCGGCCAGCACCGGGTCGTCGCTGCGGATCGTCCAGATGTCGCGGGGGATCAGCGTGCAGGCCGACGCCACGACGATCACCGCCGCCGCGGCGAACTGCGTCGACGAGACCCCGATCGTGGCCGCGAGCGGCCCGGCGACCAGCGCGCCCAGCGGCATCGCGGCCATCGACCCGAACGCGTCGTAGGACGACAACCGGGCCAGCTTGTCCGCCGGGAGCCGGGTCGCCATCGCCACCGTCCACTGCACCATCATCAGCTCGGCGAGGATGTTGACGCCGAACGCGACCACGCAGATGAGCGGCAGCGGAGCGACGAGCCCGAGCACGAGCGGCGCGAGCGCGAAGACGCCCCCGGTGGCGACCACGAACAGCATGGGCCTGGGCGGCGTGTACCGCAGCGATATCAGGCCGCCGACGATCAGCCCGAGTGCGTCGGCGGCGGAGATCGCGCCCCAGGCGGCGGCCCCGCCCAGGTGCGCCCTGGCCACGGCGGGGCCGAGCACCATGAATCCGCCGTTCCAGGCCATCATCACCAGGCAGTACTGGATCACCGTGGCCCACAGCCAGGTGTGCCTGGTGAACTCGCCCCAGCCCTCGCGCAGCTCCGCGACCATGCTGGGCCGCTCGCCGGCGGGAACGGCGCGCGGACGGCGCCCGCCCTTGACGGCGAGCATCAGCGGCACGGTCCCCGACATGCCGATCGCGCACAGGCTGAGCGCCCACCCGGGCCCGGCCAGCGCGACGAGCAGGCCGCCGGCCGCCGCGCCGGTCATCTGCCCGGTGTTCTGCGCGAGCCGGCTGATCGAGCTGCCCTCCTGGAGCAGTTCGTCCGGCACGAGCTGGGGGAGCAGCGCCAGGGAGGCCGGATAGAACATCGCGGAGCCGATCCCGTTGACCGCTTCCAGGCAGATCATCGCCCACAGCGGGGGGTGCCCGCTCACCAGCATGAGCAGCCCGAAGACACCCTCGCCGACGACCACCGCCAGGTTTCCCGCGAGGATCACCCGCTGCGGCCGGAAACGGTCCGCGAACACCCCGCTGAGCAGCGAGAAAACGAGCATCGGCGCGGTCTGCGCGGCGATCACGTAGGAGAGGTCGGCGGTAGACCCGGTGACCTTGAGCACCGCGAACGAGACGCCCACGATCGAGAACCCGGTGGAGAACGGCCCGAGGAGCCGGTCGACAAGCAGGAGACGGAAGTCACGGATGGCGAGCACGGGGTACCGGCGGGCAGGCGCACGCCACGACATGACACAGTTCCGTTCTACATAGACAGCAAACAATGCAGCCTATGTCGCAGCATTCCCTTCAGGCAATCTAATTTCCGGTGCGACGCCGCTATCGCGCGTCTGCTTCCGGTGCCCCAGGCTCTTCGGCGTCTGCCTCCGGCTGCGGGGCGTCTGCCTCCGGCTGCTGCGCCTGGGCCGCGAGATGGCGCTCGATGTTCGTCAGGTGCCGGTAGACCGACGTCAGCAGCGCGCGGGACCCGCCCGCGGCCCGCTCCTCGTCGGCGGCGATCCCCAGGTGGCGCTGGATGGCCGTCAGCCGGGTGTCGATCATCGTGAGCTCCCGGCGGAACTCGGCCACGACTTCCGGCCGCAGGCCGGCGTCCCGGCCGTACGCCTGGGTGAGCTGCCAGGCCACCGTGCCCTGCACCGGGTCGGCGTCCTCGTCGGCGGCCGTCTCGGGCGCCGCCGTCCGGTCCGTCTCCAGGACCCGCTGCCGGAGCGCGGCGAGCGACCAGCCGAGCCGTTCCAGGATCTGCGCGCCGGCGCCGTCGCTGTCCCGGATCACCGCGAGCAGGATGTGCTCGGTGCCGATGTAGCTCTTGCCCTGGTCGAGGGCCTCGCGCAGCGACAGTTCGAGGACCTTCTTCGCCCGCGGCGTGAACGGGATGTGCCCCTTGGGTGACTTGCTGCCCGGGCCGGCGATCTCCGCGAGCTGGACCCTGGCCGCCTCGGCCGTGATCCCCGCCGACTCCAGCACCTGCAACGCCACGCCGCCCGGCACGTCGAGCAGTCCGAGCAGCAGGTGCTCGCTGCCGATGTGGTTGTGGCCGAGCAGCCTGGCCTCGTCCTGGGCCGCCACGACCGTGCGCCGGGCACGGTCGGTGAACCGCTCGAACATGGGACGACCTCCGCCGCCTAGAGCTTGCGCTGGGAGTGGGCGACGTTGATGACCGCGATCGCGGCCCAGATCAGCAGGACCATGATGACCGCGGCGACACCGTCCACGTGATGGGCGACGACGACGGCGGTCGTCCCGAGGCCGAGCCCCATCGACCCGAGGCCGAGCACCACGCCGCCCAGGCCGCCGGGCCGCCGGGGCG
This sequence comes from Actinomycetota bacterium, assembly GCA_027326205.1. GTDB lineage: Bacteria > Actinomycetota > Actinomycetes > Streptosporangiales > Streptosporangiaceae > Trebonia. The sequence goes on along the minus strand of DAHWEX010000060.1, from coordinate 2,330 downwards.
CGGGCGGCGGCGGAACGGCGGCAGGCATGACGGGCGTGGGCGCCGCCGGGCCGCGGTAGGCGGGCGGCGCGCTGTCGTTCCCCGCCGGCTGGGCCGGCCCGCCGAGCCGGGCGTCGATCCGCTTGTCGATCTCCTCGCCGATGCGCTCGACCAGGCCCTCGGCCACGGCCGTGTCATACCTAGACCCGAGTTCCGCGTGGGCGGCCACGGAAGCGGTGATCTCGTCCCGCTCATTGGCGTTCACAGGCACACGTTATGTCTCATCCGCTGCCGCGACAAGAAAAACCCAAAACATCCATTCCACCGAGCGGCTCGCGGTTCCGCCGGCCGCTGTGCCGGCCGCTGTGCCGTCCGCTCCGCCGAGCGGCTCGCGGTTCCGCCGGCCGCTGTGCCGGCCGCTCCGCCGAGCGGCTCGCGGGTCCGCCGGCCGCTGTTCCGCCGTCCGCCAATTCCTCCGCTCCCAGCGCGGGAACGCCCCGTCCGGCAGCGCGGGCACGCGAGCGTGGCGGCTGCCTCCGCCGCGGAAGCCGAATGCGCCCGCGGCGCACCGCCGCTTCTCTCCGCGCGCGGGGCCGCCGCCCCCTTACCTTGTTCGTAGGCGACGGAGCAGCAGTTCCGCGCCTGGGGAGTCCAATGGTGCCGGTTGGCTCTTTGCCCCTGCAGTAGTCATGGCCTGGGGGCGTTGCCGCAGGCACTACCTCCCGCGTCTCCGCGCGCGGGGCCGCCCCGCCCGTGCACCGTGCGGATAACAGCAAGAGGCGCCTCCGCGCACCCCGTGCGACGCCATTAGTTGGCGCTGGCTAGTTGACGCTGGCCAGTTGGCGCTGGCCAGTTGACGTCGGTCGCATCGCGCGGACATATAGGACATCTCGCAAGATCTCGGATGCCGTTGACGGCATGATCGCGGAAACTTTTGGTTTCGCGGAAGATTTTGGCTCGTATAGCGCATTTTATTTCCGTGGTGCACAAAGTTTCCAAGATCATTGCTGGAGCAGTGTGAATGTCGCGATCATCGTCGGTCACACAGGATGCGGAGGCACCACGGTTCTCCTCAGTCAAACGGCGTCGCGGGCCGTGCGCACGGAATTTGCGCCCCGTGAAGTCTCTGGGCCGACGGCGTGGCCTTCGGCCGTCTGGCGGGCTCCGTGAGCTGACCGGCATTGGCGGCCGGGCACCGGGTGGCCCGGCGGCATTGAGGTGAAACCAGGGCCCGTTCGGTGTGATGCTGATTTTGACTTTTCGCCGGAATTCGGGGCGGAGGCGGGCCGGCGGCCGGGGAACTGGCAAACTGGAAGGATGACCATGACCGATCCGGTCACGGTCGGCGCGCAGCCGGCCGTTGGCGAGCCGTGCGTGCTGCTGAAGCAGGGGGAGATCTTTCTCAAGGGCAAGAACCGGCAGCAATTCGAGCGGATGCTGCAGGCCAATGTCCGCGAGGCGGTCCGCGGCACCAAAGTGCCCGCCGAGATCCTCCTCCGGGAAGGGGTGCTCGTGCTGCGGGTCGCGCCAGGCGGGCTGACCCCGGCGGAGCACGCGGCGGCGGTGGACCGGGTAGCCGCGCGGGCCGCCGACGTGCCGGGGATCTCCCGGGTGTGCCGCGCGCTGCGGGTCGACAAGACGCCGGAGGCGGCGGCCGCCGCGGCCGTCGCGCTGACGAACGCGGGCAGCGGCTCGTTCGCGGTGCGGTCACGGCGCCGCGACAAGCGGTTCCCGGTCACGTCAGAGAAGCTCAACGCGCTGATCGGGGCGGAGATCGTAGCCGTGCACGGCCTGCCGGTGTCGCTCAAGCACCCGCAGACCGAGGTCTTCGTCGAGGTGGACCAGCGCGAGGTGTTCGTGTTCACCGGCGGGCTGCCTGGGCAGGGCGGCCTGCCGGTCGGGATGAGCGGCCGCGCGGTCGTGCTGATGTCCGGCGGCATCGACTCGCCGGTGGCGGCGTACCGGATGATGAGGCGCGGGCTGCGCTGCGCCTTCCTGCACTTTTCCGGCATGCCGCTGACCGGGCCCGAGTCGGTGTACAAGGCCTATGCGCTGGTGCGGGGGCTCGACCGGTTCCAGGGCGCGTCGCGGCTGTACGTGGTGCCGTTCGGCAAGGCGCAGCAGTCGCTCGCGTCGTCGGGCGCCGGGCGGCTGCAGGTCGTGGCCCAGCGCCGGCTGATGCTCAAGACGGCCGAGGCGCTCGCCGCCAGGCTGCACGCGTCCGCGCTGGTGACCGGCGACTCCCTCGGCCAGGTGTCCAGCCAGACGCTGCCGAACATCACGGCGCTCGACGACGCTGTCAGCCTGCCGATCCTCCGCCCGCTCGTCGGCTGGGACAAGACCGAGATCAT
>DAHWEX010000383.1 GCA_027326205.1 Actinomycetota bacterium | reverse complement strand
GCGCCCTCGGCGAGGGCGCGGCAGACGGCGACGAGCGTCTGATCGGCGAGCGGCAGCTCGCCCGCTGGCTTCCTGACGTCGCAGTCGAAGCTGATGCGCTCGACGATTTCCCTGGCCCAGGCGTTCGTCGCGGCCTGGCTGATGAGCCGGCCGCGGCGGCGGAAGCCGCTGGCCAGGGCGATGTTGTCCGCCACCGAGAACTCCGCGAACAACCCGAGGTCCTGGTGAATGAACGCCAGCCCGGCTCGCCGTCGCTCGGCTGGTCCGCCGCTGGCCGGTTCTCCGAAGAAGCGCAGCTCACCGCCGTCTGGTCGCTCGGCACCCGCGAGAAGCCGCACCAGCGTCGACTTTCCGGCTCCGTTCTCGCCGAGGAGGCCGTGGATCTCGGCGGCGCGGACCTGGAAGTCCGCGCCGGCGAGGGCCGCGGTCGGCCCGTATACCTTCCTGAGGCCGACCGCGTCCACGGCGAGTTCGGTTGCAACGGGGCTGCCTGCCGATGTAGCGTCGGGCCGCACGTCACCGCTCATTCAGCTCGTGACTCCGAGGATCACGTTCTCCAGCGCGGGCACATGCCATGCCGTCGCGAAGGGAGACACCCAGTCGTTGGTCTGCAGCTGGGCCTTCGTGATGGCCGGGAAATTCGGCGCTGGCGCCTCGCTCTTGGTCCAGTAGCTGATCGGGATCCGCAGCGAGGTCTCCGCGAGCGCCGGCTGACCCGCCTCCAGCCGGTTGGCGTCGTCGATGGCCTCGAGCACGAGGAGCGCGCCGGGCCCTTCTGCGACCATGGGCAGCTTGCCCTCGCGCAGGAGCTGGACGTTCTCCGGCGATGCGTCGTCAACCAGCAGCTGGGCCCCGGAGTCGGGAGACGCGGCGATCCCGTCAAGGGCGGGCGTCAGCGGCAGGCCCCCGGTGGGCCAGATCACGTAGTTGACGCTGGCGTGGGCGGACAGCGCCGATCTGGCGTTGCTCTGGATCTGGGTCGGGTCCGTGAACGAGGTCGGGTTGAACTGCTGGGTCATCGTGGTGCAGCCGCCGCACGCCTGCAGGTAGCTCCGCGCCGCACCGATGTTGACATCGGAGAATCCGGGCGCGTCGACCAGCATCGTGCTGGACTTCCCGTTGGTTTGCGCGACCGCCCAGGCGGCGAGCATGGCCTTCTGGACGCCTTCGGCCGACGGGACGACGGCACTGTAGCCGGTGCCGTCCGTCGTATCCTGGTGGATGTCGACGGTGAAGATGCCGGCGCCCTTGGCCGCGGTGAGTGCCGGGCCGACCCAGACGGCCGGGATGACCACCGCGATGATCACGTTCGGTTTGCTGAGCAGAGCCTGCTGCATCGCCGCGAGCTCGGCCGCCTGGGAGGTCGCGCTGGCCGGGAAGACGGACACCGTCCAGCCGAGCTTGGTCCCGATCGCCTTGATGAGGTGCGCGGCGTAGGGCACGTACCCGGAGGGAATGCCGTAAGCGACTGCCACCTTCAGCGGCTTACCCGGCGGCGCCGCGGGCGTGGGGATGTCCGACGACTTCCACGGCACGACGTCACTCAGGGGGACCGTGCCGAAGGACGGGCCGGTGACCGCGGCCGCATGTGCCTTGTCAAGCAATTGCTGTGACTGCTGTACGTAAGCGCTGGTGGCCGCCGAGCTGCTGCCGCCGGCCGGGCTGTTGCTGGCCGGGGCGCTGGTCGAGCCTGACCCGGTGCCGGCCGACGAGCACGCGGCGAGCGCGGTCAGCGCCACCGCGCCGATCAGGAGCTTAAGTCCCGCTGAACCATCGGTGCCGCGACCGGCGCGGCAAACGAGTCTTCTTGCCATTATCCGCATCTCCTGCGCCGTTGAATGATTTGCCATTGACCTGATGTGGCCGACGTCACCGGAGACACTCCTACGCGCACCGCCCCCGATCTAGGGGTGAATGCCCCAAGTACGTACCCCTATCGGCCCGGAGCGCGGGCCGAAGACCAGGTCAGGCGCCTCCGCCAAGCTGCTCGGCGGAAAAGCCCGCGACGTCGCGGTACGCGGACATCATGGCGGCGATCTCCGCGTCGCTGATGACGTCGGAGAGCCGGTCGAAGGGCCGGTCACCGGTGCGTTCGTACACCTCGCGCAAGAGGGCGTCGGGCGGATTACGGCGGTTGACGAGGACCACCGCGGCGGTCGCCGCGCGTCGTTCGCCGTCATAGGCACGCAGCGCCGCCCCAGGCGCGTCCCCGGCGCTGGCGAGCAGCGTCGCCAGCGCCTTCGCGTCGATGATCGCCTGCGCCGATCCGTTGGAGCCGCGCGGCACCATCGGGTGGGCGGCGTCACCGAGGAGGGTGACCCGGCCGCTGGTCCACCAGGGCAGCGGATCCGAGTCGACCATCGGGTATTCAAGTACCTCCCCGGCACCGCGGAACAGCGCGGGCACATCGAGCCAGTCGAAGTGCCAGCCTTCGAAGCACTCGATGAAGTCGTCCAGGTCGCCCCGGCGGGTCCAGTCGCGCGGTGCTCGCTCCTGGCCTTCGACCTCGGCCACCCAGTTGACCAGCTGGCTGCCGTTACCGTCGACGTTCTCCCTGACCGGGTAGGCGACCAGCTTCCCGGTGGCCAGCCATCCTGCCCGTAGCATGCTGGCACCGGACAGGAACGGCGGGTGCACGGTGGTGCCGCGCCACATCATGTAGCCGGTGTAGCGCGGCCTGCCCGCCTCCGGGTGCAGCTGACCGCGCACCGCCGAGTGCACGCCGTCCGCGCCCACCAGCACGTCGCCGGACAGCGCGGACCGCGTGCCGTCGGCGTGCTCGACGGTCACGGTCGCCGCGTCGTCGCCTTGGGTGAACCCGGTCACCCGGTGACCGAGGCGGATGGCGTCGGCGCCAAGCCGGTCGCGTACCGCAGCGGAGAGCACCCGCTGCAGGTCACCCCGGTGAATGGAGAACTGCGGCCAGGCGTACCCGGCGGCGAGGCCGGCCGGCTCACGGTAGACGAACTGGCCGTGCCTGGTGAAGAAGATCGACTCCTTGGTGGCGACGGCAACCCCGGACAGCGCGTCCCGCAGGCCGAGACGGGACAGGGAACGGGTCGCGTGCGGCAGCAGGTTGATTCCCACGCCTAGCTCTGTCAGCTCCTGTGCCGCCTCAAGCAGCTCGCACCCGATGCCGGCCGCGTGGAGTTCCAGCGCCAGGGTGAGGCCGCCGATCCCCGCCCCGGCGATGATGACGTGAGGGTTCCTTTTCACGGATATAGAGACACCACCGTTCGTTCTGGCTGATCATCATTCATTCTGCTGGTCGCCTTGCGTTCGCGTCGTCTTGTCTCCGCTCCGCCACGGCGACCGACACCACGGCGTAGCTTTCCTGAGGAAGCCAGGTGGTGACCGCGGCAGCGCCGGCCGGCATCAGCTTCGGCTCGCAGCCGCCAGTCATGAGGGAGACGATGGCAGCCCGGCCGGCTTGCCAGTAGGGGTGAATGACCCGGTTCAGTTCCCCGGCTCGCCAGTCGCCTGGCATACCCGCCCGGCTAGGCAGGTTTGTGCGCGTGCGGTGCGGACTGGTCGCGATGCCGCGCCAGCCAGGTCGCGACCTGCGCACGGGTAGTGATCCCGAGCTTGCTGAACAGGCGCTCCACGTGCCCGCCCACGGTGTGCGGTGACAAGACGAGCTCGGCGGCGATCGCCTTGTTCGTGCGGCCCTGCGCGATCAGCTCCGCCACCTCCCACTCCCGGCGGGTGAGCAGCGGGGCGTCATCCCCGGCGGCGGCCGGCGGCGCGGGCGTCGTGCCAGGCATGCTGAGAGCCTCGGCCTGGTGCCTCCTGCCGTACTCGAAGTGCTCGGCGAAGCGAACCGCGCTCAACGCGTCGAGCGCGGCGGCCCGGCACTGGCTGGAGTACGGGGCATGCAGCGGGAAGGCGACGTCGATCGGCACTCCCTGGGACTCCCATTGCGCCGCGGCGGCGCCGAG
>DAHWEX010000763.1 GCA_027326205.1 Actinomycetota bacterium | reverse complement strand
GTCCGGGGTCACCTTCAGCCCGTGATCCCACCGCGTAAGCTGCATGCCGAAGAGCGCTCCAGTCCAGGGAATTACATTGGTGTCGTTACCACGTAATCTCCCAGAACCAGGGCGCTCTTCGCCCGTAAACCAGCAACGGGACGGCCGCGGAGCGGCCGTCCCGTTGTCATTCCCGCCCTCCCGAATCGCCCCGCCCCCGCAAGGTGCACGCGATCCCCGTCCTCCACGGCGAGAAACCCGAGCTCACAGCCGCAGGCAGGCAAACGGCCCGCTCAACCGGCCATCAGTGCCGACAACGAAGGCTAGAGGCGGTCCCGACGACGCGGGTCATCTGGGGTATCGAGGCTGACGAAGGGACACCATAGGAGCCCTCGGCCTGCATGCCCGTATGAGCTGGCCTAATCTGGGCCCCGGCGCAGCCCCTCGCCCGTCGGGGGGTTGACAGCGGGCCGGCGTCAAGATTCAGGGGCCGGCCGCGTGACCGGCAGGACCGCTACTCCAGGCCGGTGGGAGCCTGGGCAAGGTACGTGCCGTGGCCTTCCCTGACCAGGGAGCCCTCGAATGTGAGAACCTCGCTGACCACCCCGCCGGCCTGGTTGCGGTAGTTGATGACCAGGGTGCTGATGCCGACGTAGAGGGCGAGGACCTCGAAGTGGAGGTCCGGGATGAGGCGGACGCCCTCGGACCAGTACTTGCGCAGGGCCTCCTTGCCACGGATCACGCCGTCGCCGCCGAAGATGCGGACCGCTACCGGCGAAGTGAAGACGACGTCGTCGGTGAAGTGCTCCAGCAGGGCGTCAACGTCGTGTGCGTTCCAGTCCTTGGCCCACTGCCGGGCGAACGCCTGTGCTTCCGCGTGATCCATAGGGCAATGCTCGCATAACGGAACGGGGCGCCGGTGCAATGAACACGGAAGGCAGGCCCTTCACCCACGACGCTGACATGTGGATGGCGCACTGGTGCCGAGCTGGCCGGAAGGCGGAAGACTGGCGGGTTCCGCTCCAGCCCTCTGCTGATCGCCCCGCACCCATAAGGTGCGCTCACCTTAAACCAGCCGAAGCGCGAACCCCCAGATCACAGCCACAGAAAACCACATGCAAGCTCAGATAGCCATCAGCGCTGAATAGCAGAGGCCAACAGCGGAGCAGCGATGGATGCAGCCGCGCCGGACGTGGTCTACATAGAGCGGCTCACCAGCGGCGTCTACCTGGACCAGTGCCCCAACGTCGAGCACTACCTCGAAGTCGCCGACCAGCTCAGCAGCGAGGCGCTGACCCCCGCCGGCAAGATCCCCTTCATCGAACAGATTGACTATGAAACATGACCAGAAAGGCGGCTCAATGACGACCGACGAGACAGCGACGCGAAGTGGAAGCGGGACCGGGCCGTTGCCGTTCGACACCACCAAGGCGCACCAGGCCCGGATCTACGACTACCTGCTCGGCGGAAAGGACAACTACGCTGTGGACCGGGCGGCCGCCGACGCGGCGCTCGAGGCATGGCCGGAGCTCGGCTTTGCCGCGCGGGCGAACCGGGCGTTCCTCAGCCGCGTAGTACGGTACCTCGCCGTCGATGCCGGAATCCGGCAGTTCCTCGACCTTGGCACCGGCATCCCGACTGCGGGCAACCTCCACGAGGTGGCGCAGGCGATCGCGCCGGAGTCCCGGGTGGTGTACGTGGACTACGACCCGATCGTGCTAGCGCACGCCCGCGCGCTGCTGGACAGCAACGAGGCGGGCGCCACCGAGTACATCGACGCTGACCTCCGCGACACCGGAACCATCCTCACCCAGGCCGCGCAAGTGCTGGATTTCACCAAGCCGGTCGCGGTCACGATGCTCACGATCCTGCACGTGGTACCGGAGTCCGACAACCCGCGGGCGATCGTGGCCAGGTTGCTCGACGCCGTCCCTCCCGGCAGCTGCCTCGCCATCTCCCACGCAAGCTCAGATCTCTTCGACCCGGAAACCGCAGAGCGCTTCAAAGGCGTCCTAGACCGGACACTCCGGCAGCAGTACACACCCCGCAACCGAGACCAGATGGAACAGTTCTTCGCAGGCATGGACCTGGTAGAGCCAGGGCTTGTGCCGGTCGAGGAATGGCGGTCGGAGTCCGGCCACGGCGACGCGCGCAAGTCCTATATGTGGTCAGCAGTCGGCCGCAAACGGTGATGCGCCACGAGGCGCTTCACCATATCCCCGGCACACGCGGGCAGTCCCGGACCTGATGCCTACCTAGAAAAACCACCAGCAGGCGGTGTTCATTCACGAGGGCCGCTACCGGGACGGCATCCACGCCGTCAGCGCCGACGGCCTGATGCGCCGCATGGTCAAGGAAGACCTCAAGACCTTCGACGGCAAGCCGCTGTTCCAGAGCGCCGCGCCTACACGGTCTCGTATGAGCTCTCCGATCAGGAGAAGGACCTGTACGAGGCGGTCACCCAGTACGTCCGCGACGAGATGAACCGAGCCGAGCAGGAACTGCAGCACGCTTACCGTGGCCAAGACTGCGCCGGCGAGATCCCCGGCCGCCCGTCCCGGGGATACCACCCGGCAAAGTCCTCGTCATCCCACAGGCCGTCGAGCCGGTCCCGCACCCACATCGCCGTCGTCCCGGCCGGGTTACCGGCCCGCGCCACCCGCGCGGTCAGTTCCGGGACCTCGACCCCCGGCACTGCCCCGCGCCGGGTCATGGACGAGCTCAATGGTGACGAACGGATCGTCTGGCAGCTGAAGCATCCTCAGGGTGCCAAGCGGCGTCCCTCGACGGCCCCCACGACCTTGTAGCCGACGGCCTGGTAGAACACCAGTGACCGCTCCAGGTCGCTGACCCGCAGGCCGACGTGCAAGGTGCGCATGGCAAGCACCTACCCCTTTGGCCGGAAGAGCCAAAAGCGCGCGCCGGAGGGGTCGGCCACCCGGGCGACCCGCCCGAGGCCGTGATCGGCAGCTTCGGTGAGCACTGCTCCGCCGAGCGCGCTCACCTTCGCGACCGAGGCGTCGACGTCGTCGCTTTGCCAGAACACCGACCAGGACGGCGCTTCTCCGGGCGCCAGCGACTCCACCTCATCGCCGATGCCGGCGATCGGCCGGCTGTTCCGCGGGTCCATATAGCCGGCGTAGTGATGGCCCTCGTCTTCCTCTTCAAGTGGATCCCAGCCGAACACGTGGCGGTAGAAGGCGACCTCTGCGTGGTAGTCGTGGACATCGATGGCGATGAAGCTCGGAGTGCCGTGCTCGTGGATCACGGTGAAGCCAGGGAAACTACCGGGCTGCCAGATGCCGGTTACCGCTCCCGCCGGGTCGGCGATCACCGCCTGGGTGCCCAGGTCATCGATTGGCATGGCCGGGAGATGTACCGTGGCACCGTGCGCGGTGGCGAGCTCGAGGGTGCGCTGGATGTCCTGCGTCGCGAAGAAGGGCTTCCACGTGTTATCGGCACGCGCCTCGTCCGTGTCGCCCATCGCCCCAGCGACCGGCACTCCGGCGCGGGTAAACATGAAGTAGCCGCCGTGATCGGCGCTGGGTTCCTCTGCCTGCCAGCCGAACAGCCCGGCATAGAAACGCCGGCTCCCCTCGATGTCGGAGGTCCACAGGTCAACCCAGCAGGGAGCCCCGAGCGGGGCGGCAGGCCGGTTCGTCATTGCTGCTCCTGAACAGATGGCCGTCTTTGCTATATAGACCGGAGCCGCCTCGGGATCTCATCGCCTAGCCCAGACCCCGCCGGCGGCAGACCAGTTCGTCATCTACCGCCCAGTTACAGATTGCGGTCAACGCTGGTCGGCCGTACGCGACCCCGGCCAGCCGGGGGGGAACGCCGGACCCGACGACCCGCCCGGCACGCCGGCCCACAGCATGACAGGCGGCGCAGCGAGCCGGGAATGCCCAGCGGAGCGACCAAGCGCCGACGCCGGAACCGAGCACAGAACACCACACTCGGCGTGCCTAATCGACGATAACGCCACCACGCTCACCCAACCCAGAGCGACCGCGCCGATCGGCGGATCGCGCGCTCGTCCCGAGGAGATCGTTAGCAGGTGCTGATCACGCTCTATGCGCGCGGCGCTTGCACCAGGCTCAGGGTACCTCATCCGGTATCACTGATGATACCATAGTGTGCATGGCGATGACCTTGAGGCTTGCGGACGACGAGAACGAGGCGCTACGCAGGCGCGCCGAGCTTGAGCACCGGTCCATGCAGGAAGTCGCCCGGCAGGCGATCCGCGAGTACGTGGAGAACCACAGCCGCGCCGAACTGCTGGACCAGGTCCTCGACGAGGAACTGCCGCGCTATGCCGAGGCGCTGGAGCGGCTCGGCCAGTGATCTACCTGACGCTGCCCGAACTGCTGCACGTCGCGGAACGGACCCTCGGGCCGGGATATGCGGTGCGCGATTACGGGCTACTGGAAGCCGCCCTGGCCCGCCCGCGGGCGACCGCGTTCGGCAAGGACGCCTACCTGGACCTGGACGCCAAGGCCGCAGCCCTGCTGCACTCCATCGCCCGCAACCACGCGCTCATCGACGGCAACGAGCGGCTCGCGCTCGCCGCGGTCATCGCGTTCTACGGCCTTAACGGCCGCCGACTGACCCTGACCAACGACGAGGCCTATGACCTGGTGATGAGCGTCGCCGCCGGGCAGCTCGACACTGTCGACGCCATCGCGGCCGTCCTCCAGGACGCTACTCAGCCGCGCCGGTAAAACGACAGTGCGGGTTCGCACGCCCACGCCCCAGATCGCCGATTACTTGTCTGCAAACGGACGCGTTGGGCCGCCGGTCTTGCTACGCAGAACCCCAATTATGAGCGTGCGACATTAATGACAGCTCCGCATCCGACGTGACCAGATCGGCGGATCTCGCGTCAGCGTGGCGAGTTTCCTCGCTGCGGACCGCGGAAGCGACCAGGTGGTTTCGAGGCGGCGGGCAGCCCCCCGTTGTATGGCCCGAAGGGCTCGCGGCCGGGCTAAGCCCAGCGGCGGGAGGGTTGGCAGGGCCGCAGTGTCCGGCCGCGGGCCGTCCACGGGGGCTGGGTGCGGGGCAGCCGGGGTACAGTCGGGGCGGTTGCCAGGTTGAGCACGGGGGGGCGCCATGCCGGAGGGGGACCGGGAGCGGTGGAACGCGCGGTACCGGGGCGGTGACCCGCCGTCGTTCCGGGTCCACCCGGTGGTCGCCAAGGCGCTTGCCCGCGGGTTTCCGCCCGGCGTGACCGCTGACCTGGCGTGCGGCGCGTCGGGGAGCGCGCTGCGGCTGGCCGAGACCGGGCGGCGGGTGCTGGCGGTGGACATCGCCGAGGCCGGGCTGGCGCTGCTTGACGGCGAGGCGCGGCGGCGCGGGCTCCGGTCGCTGCTGAGCCCGGTCCAGGCCGACCTGGCCGGCTGGCCCACGCGAGGGCAGGCGCTGGCGCTGGTGGTGTGCACCGGGTTCTGGGACCGCGATGTGTTCGCGGCGGCGGTACGCGCCACCGCGCCCGGCGGGCTGATCGCATGGGAGGCGTTCACGGCCGGGATCGTGACGGGCCGCCCGTCATTCCCGCAGCGGTGGTGCCTGCGTGATGGGGAGCCGGCCGCGCTGCTGCCACCGGGTTTCACCGTGCTCGAGCAGGAGGAGGTCCCGGGGCACCGGCGTCAGCTGATCGCACGGAACCTGGTCACGTAACGCCGCTGGCAGAATGTCTCCACCGCGCGGCGGGTAGTGCTCGCGGACGTACGGGACCGCTTGCCGCCCGGGCACGTGGTCGAGTATCGCGATGCAGCACAGATTGACCGGATCCGTGCCCGTTGTGCCGGGCCGTGCGGCACCCAGGCCAACGCACCGATCGATCGGCGGATATCGATCGCCGCCGTATGAGGCCATTAGTCACGTTTCGTGAAATCCAGTGGCCCCGGTCTTGCAGGCTGGCCGGCAGGTAGTGTCGCCGTACCTGTGGCGGAGCATGTCCGGGTGTGCCTGGCGCCGTGGATGCCGATGGTGGCAGCGAGCGGGCGCAGGCGCCGCATGGCCTCATGCCGGTCCATCCGGGCGGTGCCAGATGAGGCGGCGGCAGCCGAAGAGGTACCGATGCCGACCGGTGCCCCACTTCCAAGCCCGACCGCGAGCCCGGGGAGGCCATCGGCATCTGCGTGGTGGCGGTCCCGCAAAGGGCCAGCGCGGTACGATGACTGTGCTCGCTT
>DAHWEX010000747.1 GCA_027326205.1 Actinomycetota bacterium | reverse complement strand
GAGATCCCGTCGTCGCTGATCGAGTGGAAGCGCTCGGCGAAGGACGTCGCCGCGGCGTCGTCTTCCTCGTCCGCCCGGCTGTCCTCGCGGCCGGGCACGTCCGTGGTCGGCAACCGCTCGGTGCCCGCGCTGTCCCCGGGTGACCGGGTCAACCACGACAAGTTCGGCCTCGGCACCGTGGTGTCGACCGACGGCTTCGGCGATTCCGCCGAGGCGAAGATCGACTTCGGCGGCTCGTACGGGCTCAAGCACCTGGTCCTGCGCTACGCGCCGCTGGAAAAGCTCTGAGCTAGCGCGGGTTCCAGCCCTCGGGCGGGTTGCGCCGGGGCGGGCGCGGGGGGCGCTGGCCGGGATCGTAGGTCGGGCGCGGTGCACGGGGCTGCTGGGCGCTCGCTCCGCCTGGCCGGGGGCGCGGGCCGGTGCCAGGAGGCTGGCTGCGCGGCTCGCCCCACTGGTCGCGCTCCGGGCGCTGGTCGCGGGGCGGGCGCGATGGGCGCTGGCCGCCGACGTCGCCCGTCCAGGCGGGGCCCTCCGGCCTGGGGGTGCTTCCCGGTCGGGGGGTGCTCCCCGGCTTGGGGGTGCTTCCCGGTCTGGGGGTGCTCCCAGGCTTGGGGGTGCTTCCCGGTCTGGGGGTGCTCCCCGGTCTGGCCGACGGGATGATCTCGGTCTTGAATACCTGCTGCTCGCCGAAGGGGTTCTCGTCGGCCCAGGAGTCGCGGGACGGATCCTCGTCGTGGGCCGGGCGCCGGGGACCCGGCGCGGGGCGGCGGGCGGCCTGGGGCGGGCGCGGGCCACGCGGGGCGGGGCTGCCCGGCGCCAGCAGGCCCTGGCCGCTGACGAGTTGCCGGCCGAGGAGCCAGCGGCCGCCGCCGAGCAGCACGATCAGGATGGTCGCCACCACCGCGGGGAAGAAGATGCCCGCGATCCACTGCGTGAAGCCCCCGGCGACCGCGGCCGTGGACGATCCGAACTTGGCGTCGTGGACCTTGCCCGCGACCAGGGCCGCGACGAAGAACGTCAGGGCGGGCACGGGAAACAGCAGGTAGACCTTGCCGCGCTGGATGCCGAGCACGGCCGCGATCGACTCCACGATGATGAAGAACCCGAGCAGGGCGCCCGGCTCCTGGTTGGCGACCAGGGTGGCCGCTATTCCGAGCAGCGCGCCGGCGATGAGCACGAGCAGGGCCGTGAGCGTCTTCATCCGGCCGAGCAAGCGGGTCAGGCCGCCGGACTGCGGCGGCCTGCCGCCGAACGGCGCGTTGCTGAAGCCGCTGGCCGGGCCGCCGGGACCTGCCGGGCCGCCGGGAGGCCGGCCCGGTGGCCGCCCTGGTCCGCCGGGCCTGGGGCCCGTGCCGAAGCCGTCGCCGGGCCGCGGACCACGCGGGCGCCCGGGACCCGGGTCCCGGGGAGCAGCAGGCCCCCGGGAGGGCGTGAAGCTGGGACCGGCGCTGGCGTCGCGACCCGGTGACGGCGCGCCGTTGCGCGGCCGCTGCTGTCGCGGATCGGCGTCGCCACGTGCCCAGCCGTCACCGCCGCGCGGCTGGCGCCGAGCGGGATCGCCGCGTGGGGGGCCGGGCCGAGGCTCCCAACCAGGTGGTGTGGTCATTGCTGGAGAGGGTAACGCATGAAACCTAGGATTCGCCGCAACACGCGTTCTGGCTGGCCTTAGTGCTGGGAAGCTAGCGGGGACAACGCTGTCGAGACGGGTCAACACTGGCATTGGCCGCCTACCCGGTGTTCACCAACAGTACCACGAGATTCACCGCAATTCGAAAGACCTCATTACGCCACACGGGTTTCGCCGCCTCAGCAGGTACTATTCAGATCACTGAATGTGATTAGCGGGCGCCGGGTAGGACAGCGACGCCGGGGAGCGCGGCCGCTGAGCTAGGCGCGTTACGTGGCGGTCCCGACACGTCGAGCGATCCAGAGGTCATCCCAAGATCGACCCGGTAGCCTCGCCAGCAACGGTGCAAGATCACCCGGAGGGGACGAGAGTGCTCGGCATGGGCGGCGGTTCACTGCTCGCAGGCAAGGTCGGGTACGCGGTGACCTGTTTGTTCGCCGCCGTCGTGCTGACCGTGTCCGGCTACGCCTACAAGGTCGTGAGCCTGGCGGACGGGCTCGGCGGCGGGGTCGGCATCAACGGCGGTGCCTCGGTCGGCGCGATGAACATCCTGCTGATGGGCCTGGAGAGCCGCACCAACTACCAGGGCCAGACCCTGTCCGCCGGCCTGCTCGCCGCGATGCACGCGGGCAGCGTCTACGGGGTGGAGAATGAGGGCGTCGGCGGCCAGGACACCAACACGCTGATCCTGCTGCACATCTTCGCCGGCGGCCAGAAGGCCGTCGGCTTCTCCATCCCGCGCGACGACTGGGTCACCTACCCCCAGGCGTACGACGGGCAGTCCCAGGGCAAGATCGACCAGGCCTACGGCCTCGCCTACGCGCAGTCGCTGAGCTCGACCGTGAACTCCTCGATGAGTACCGAGCAGCGCTACACGGAGGCCAACCAGGCCGGCCAGGCGGCCACGCTCGCCACGGTCGAGTCGGTCGCCGGCCAGAAGATCGACCACTTCACCGAGGTCAACCTGGCGGGCTTCTACTACCTGGCCGCGGACTTCGGCGGCATCGAGGCGTGCGTCAAGCCGGAGAACGGCGGCGTGAACCTCACCGACGCCAACTCCGGCTTCAACGCGATGAAGGACGGCTACGTCTGGTCGAAGGGCGGGGCGCAGTACCTGCACCTGAGCGCGCCGCAGGCGCTGGCGTTCGTCCGCGAGCGGGACAACCTGCAAAACGGCGACCTGGACCGCACCCACCGGCAGCAGGCGGTCCTCGACTACGTGATCTGGAAGCTGGAAAACGGCGGGGCCCTGTCCGACATCACCCAGTTGCCCAGCCTGCTCGACAGCGCGAAGCAGTACCTCATCACCGACTCAACCTGGAACCTGCTCAGCTTCGCCCCGCAGATGAGGGCGCTGACCGGGAAGAACCTGCAGTTTTACACGGCGCCGATCGTGGGATACGCCACCATCGACGGCCAGGCCGCCAACCAGATCGACGTCCCGACGATCCAGGCGGCGATCAAGGCGAAGTTCGACCCGGCGCCCGCCGTGGCGGCGGCGTCGTCCCCGGCTAAGAAGGCGCCCGCGATCCCGCCGGCGTCGACGGTGACCGCGGACGTCTACAACGGCGGGTCGACCAGCGGCCTCGCCACCGGGGTCTCGAACGCCCTTGCCGCCAAGGGCTACAAGGCGGGCCAGGTGACCAACGCCACGGCGCAGACGCAGGCCGTCACCGCGGGGACCCAGGTCTTCTACGGGACGGGCGCGTCCGCTAACGCGGCCGAGATCGCGGGCTACTTCGGCGCGACGGCCAAGGCGCTCTCGTCGCTGCCGGCCGGGCACGTCGAGGTGCTCCTCGGCACCGGGGCCACCGTGGTCCCGTCCGGCCTGACGTCGGCGCCCGCCGCGCAGAGCGCGCCGGCCACGTCGGCGGCCTCGTCGGCGACGTCACCAGCGGGAAACAACGGGGCGGCCGGCGGCGCGGTGACCGTCAGCTCGAAGGCGAAGTACGGTATCCCCTGCGTGTATTAACGCGCATTAATGGAAAGACCGCAGTAGTGGTCAGGTTCATCGCTGGCAAGCTGCTCTACGGGGCGATCTGTCTGTTCGCGGCCGTGCTGCTGGTGGTCGCCGGGTACGCACGCCAGGTGGTCAGGCAGGTCGATGACACGGAAAAGGGCGTCACGATCACGGGCAGCCCCTCGGTCGGCGCGATGAACATCCTGCTGATGGGCCTGGAGAGCCGGACCAACTTCGAAGGGCAGACGCTGCCCGCGGACCTGCTCGCCGCGATGCACGCGGGCAGTGTCAACGGCGTCAACAACCAGGGCGTCGGCTCGCAGGACACCGACACGCTGATCCTGATCCACATCTTCGCCGGCGGCAAGAAGGCGGTCGGCATCTCGATCCCGCGCGATGACCTGGTCACCTACCCCCACGCCACCTACCTGGGGCTCACCCAGGGGAAGATCGACCAGGCCTACGACTTCGCGTACAACCAGTCCCTCGGCCAGACCATCGACACCTCGGACAGCTCAAGCCAGCGCTACCTGCTGGCCAACCAGGCCGGCCAGGCGTTCGAGATCGCCACGGTGGAGGCGGTCACCGGCGTACACGTCGACCACTTCGCCGAGACGAACCTGGCGGGCTTCTACTACCTGGCCGCCGCGTTCGGCGGCATCGAGGTCTGCGTGCGGCCGTGGACGGCGGGGCACGACGCGAACCTGGCCGACTCCAACTCGGGCTGGAACGCGGTGGCGGACGGGTACAACGTCAAGAAGGGCGGGGATCAGTACCTGCACCTGGCGACGGACCAGGCGCTTGCCTACGTGCGCGACCGGGACTCCCTTCCCCAGATCGACCTGGACCGCACGCACCGTCAGCAGGCGGTCCTCGACTACGTGATCTGGAAGCTGAAGCACTCCGGCATGCTGGGCGACATCAGCGCGCTCAGCAGCCTGCTCTCCACCGCGAGCCAGTACCTCATCACCGACGCGACCTTCAACCTGCTGGACTTCGCCACCAACATGCGCGCGCTGACCGGGTCCAACATGACGTTCAGCACCCTGCCGATCGCGAGCCAGGTGACCGGCATGGAACTCAACGGCTCGCCCCAGGACGTCAACGAGATCAACCTGCCGTACGTCAAGCGCTACGTGCAGGCCGCCTTCGGCTCGTCGCCCGCCCGCGGCGCGTCCACGGCAGCCGCGCCGCCGTCCGCGACGAGCGCGGCCACGGCCCCTGGTTCACCGGCCGCCCAGCGCACGAGCACGGCAACGCCGGGGCGGACCGG
>DAHWEX010000732.1 GCA_027326205.1 Actinomycetota bacterium | reverse complement strand
GCGCAACTAGCGGATCGTACCGAGGAACCGGTCCCACGCGACCGAGCTGAACGCCAGCGTTCCGCCGTCGCGGTTGGTGGTGTCGCGCACCAGGACCAGGCCGTCGCTGGCTACTTCGACGCAATCGCCGCCGTTGTCGTTTGAATAGGTCGACTTTCGCCAAGAGGCCACTTCAACGCAGGCGCCGCCGTTGTCGTTTGAGTAGCTGGACTTTCGCCAACCGGTCACGGTTGATCATCTCCCGGATCAGTGTCAGCGACTCACTAGATCTCATCGCCTCTATCCGAATGCTATCGAATCTTTGGGCTAGCGACTGAACGGTGCCATCGCCTTCCCCGTAGACCTGGCCGCTGTGCACCTCTTCGGCGTACGCGGCCTTGTCGGTGAGGATGAACCCGCCGGACATGCCAGCGTGCCAGCATACGGGGACCACTTGTATCACGACGTTCGGAAGCGCGGCGATTTCGAGCAGGTAGCGTAGCTGGCCGATCTTGAGGTGCTGGGGCATCCGCTGCGCACTGGTGATGTCGATGAGGAAGTGGCCGTGCGGCGGGTCGTCCTGGAACAGGACACGCTTCTGCCTCGCCATGCGGTTGGCCACGCGTTCGGCTACCTGCTCAGGCGTAACGCCGGGGAAGAGTTCGATCTGCGCGCGTGCATATTCCTCGGTTTGCAGCAGTCCGTCCACGACATTGGGGGACCACGAGCGGAGCGTCCTGGTGGTCAGCTCGTGCTCGCTGAACGGCTTGAACCACGATGGTGTTTCAGCTGAGGCCTGCAAATCGAAATAATATTCAGTAAACCAGTTTTTACGGTGCGGGAAGACGCGGTCGCATGCACTGGCTACAGCCTTCGTCGGGGGTCGCTTGCCGTTCTCGATGCGACTCAGGTGAGCGATAGAGACCTCTGTCTCTCTTGCCAGATCTTCAAGCAGCCACCCCTTGGCTAGCCGCTCTTTCTTGAGCTGTTTTCCAAAATGCGATGCTGGATTACCGGTCATGGAACCAGTTTGCCTAATTGTTGCGCCAATATCACGCACCGCGCAAAGATGCTTACACGTTCCGCCGTCGTCGCGGCTTGTCAACCGCCCCCGACCGTGGGCGGCGGCGGGACGCTTCACCTCGAATCAACCCGCCTCGAATCAACGTGAACGAGTGAAGGGAGAGGGCAGTGAGCCACAAGTCAACGGACGACAGCGCGGGCATCCGCCAGCTGAGCGACCCGGACTTCCTGGCCGAGCGGACCAGGGTCAGGGAAACGATCGAAGCACTCCAGGAGCGCCTGGCCGACCTGGACGACGAGTTCATCAGGCGCGCGGGCGCGGCATGGGCGGAGGCAGCACGGTGAGCCACAGCACGATGAACCAGAGCACGGTGAGCCAGAGCACAGCGAATCACCGAGGCCTGGTCGAGGCCAGCCTCGCCAACCTCCGCGAGCACCGGGCCGACGCGGCCCGCTGGCTAGCCGTCGAGGTCCTCATGTCCGACCCCGACGCCCTAGCCGACGACGAGCTCGTCGACCGCCTCTGTCGATTGCAGGACCGCCTGGAAGCACAGACCCGCCAAAGGTACGGGGTAGCCTGAAGTAGCGAAAACAGCAGGTCATCGCCATTTTCATGATCGATTGTCGTCCATGCCGCGTAGGCTGGTGGCCCCCGGGCGGGTGGGGACTGGCAAGGGGTTATGACCGGTGTTTCTGAGCCTGGCGCTAGTGGCCCTTGAAGGCTTCCTCTAGCCACCAGGACGGCCTGGTCGTGGTGACCTTGGCGTCGATCAGCATGGGGCGGTCCCTGGGGGCGGCCAGCCACGAGCGGACCGGGGCCAGGTCGTCCGCGGTGCGGACGGTCGCCGCCGCGTAGCCGTAGCCGCGGGCGATCGCCGCCATGTCCGTCTCGGGGAACCGGACGTTGTCCAGACAGGCGCCGTGCGGGCCGAAGTGGTGCACCTCGGCGCCGTAGGCGTCGTCGTTGTAGACCACGACGAGCAGGTCGCGGATGCCCAGGCGGACCGCGGTCTCCAGTTCGCTCGCGCCCATCAGCGCGCCGCCGTCACCCAGCGCCGCGACCGTGAGGCGGTCGGGGCGGGCGATGGCGGCGCCGAGCGCGCTGCCCAGGCCGAGGCCGACGGACTGGAACGCCTGCGTGAAGACGAAGCCGTGCTCGTCGGGGACGTCGAGGAACATGGCCGGGTAGCCCATGAAGTTGCCCGAGTCGGTGGCGACGGTGCGCTCGGCCGGCAGCAGGTCGTCGAGGGCCACGGTGAGGGTGCGCGGGTCGATCCGGCCGGCTTCGGCCTCCGGCTCGAACGGCACGTCGCGCCAGCGGCGCTCGCCGGCCAGGCGCTTGGCCACCGTCTCGGTGCGGTACCCCGGCGTGCGCTGGCCCCGGCGGTCGAGTTCGGCGATGAGCGCGCGTGCGGCGGTGCTCACGTCGCTGGGGATGCCGAGGTCGACGTGCTGGTGCACGCCGAGCGCGCCCGGGTTGGCGTCGACCTGGATGACGGTCGCGTTCTTGCCGATGAGCGTGCCGTGCCTGGTGGTCCACATGGACATCGAGCAGCCCCAGGCGATGACCATGTCGGCGTCCGCGATCAGTTCGGCCGCCGCGGGGGTGGCGAAGCCCCCGCTCACGTCGAGGTTGAACGGGTCGCCGTTGAACAGGCCGCGGGCAACGGCTGAGGTGGCCAGCAGCGCACCGGCCCGTTCGGCTAGATCTGTTAGCTCTGCCTTTGACTTGCGGGCCCCCCGGCCGGCGAGGAAGACCGGGCGCTTGGCCCTGGCCAGGGCGTCCGCCACCTGCTCGACCGTCTCGGGGGCCGGGCTGAGCCGCGGCCAGACCTGGACGGGCGGCATGGGGACGTCCTCGAACGGCTGCGCCTGCACGTCGAGCGGGAGGCTGAGCAGGACCGTGCGGCGCTCGACCAGCGCGGTGCGGTAGGCCCGCCGCAGGTCACCCGCGACGGTCGAGGCGGCGGTCACCCGGTCCGGGAGCACGCCGGTCGCCGCGGCCAGGGCGGCCTGGTCGATGTAGAAGTTGCTGGTGGGCTGGGTGGCTTCGGCGGCGAGCAGGAGCAGCGGGGTGCGGGACTTGGCCGCTTCGGTGAGGCCGGTGAGCGCGTTGGTGAGGCCGGGCCCCTGATGCACGGTGAGCACGCCGAGTTCGCCGCTGACCCGCGCGTAGGCGTCGGCCATCGAGGCGGCGCCGCCCTCGTGGCGGGCCGCCACGAAGCGCGCGCCGTGCTCGGTGAGCGCGTTCGTGACGTGGAAGTTGCCGCTGCCGACCACGCCGAAGACCGTCTTGACCCCGGCGTCGCGCGCGAGGGCGGTGCCGATCCAGTGCGCGACCGTGCTCATCGCTTGGCCGGCGCTTAGCGGGCGACGAGGGCGAGGACGCGGGCCGGGGACCCGGAGCCGTTGACGATGGGCAGCGGGGCGGCGATGACGACCGCGCCCGTCACCGGGAGCCTGTCGAGGTTGCGCAACTGGGTGAGGCCGTACTTGCCCGCGCCGAGCACCGCCTCGTGGCACGGGAAGGCGGGGCTGAACCCGAACGCCTGGCCGGCGTCGGTGCCGACGGTCTCCACCCCGAAGCCGAGGAGCCCGGTCTTGGCCAGGTAGGCGGCGGCGGCCGGGGTCACGCCGGGGGTGTGCGCACCGTTTTCGTCGGCGTTGGCGAAGCTTGCCGGGTCATCGCCGCGGGACGACCAGCCGGTCCGGAACAGCAGCCAGCCCGCCGCGGGCAGTTCGCCGTGCTGTGCCTGCCATTCCTCGAGGTCCTCGACGTCCAGCAGGTAGTCGGGATCCGCGGTCGCCTCCCGCACCTTGTCGATGACGACGGCCGGGCCGATGAGCCGGCCGGGCGGGATCTGGGCGACGTCTTCGGCGTCCTTGCCGGTGACCCAGTGGTTCGGGGCGTCCAGGTGCGTGCCGGTGTGCTCCCCGGTACGGATGTTGTTCCAGTACCACGCCGGGCCCCGGTCGTCGTAGCGGCTGATCTCCTCGAGCTGGAACGGCTGCGTCTGGCCCCACTGCGGCGGAAGCTGCAGGATCGGGGTGCCGGCGTGCAGCGGCGAGGTGAGGTCGACGACCTCGATCTCGCCGGCCAGAAGCTGCGCTGCGAACTGGGCAAGACCGGTCATGGGGGTCCCTCCGGGTGATCGGTGCCGTCGACGCTGCGACCGTACTGAAGCCGCCGGCTGTCCGTCAAACACTGGCGCGGCGTTGACGCGGATGATCTCACAGATCTAGCATTGTGATATCATATTAATTCATCGTTACGGAGTGGATGGTAGTCCCCATGGGACAGCGCTTCGCCAGGAACGGGCTTACGCTCGCGGCCGTCGGCGCGGCGGCCATGATCGCCGCCGGGTGCACGTCGTCTCCCGCGGGAACCGGGACGACCAGTACGGTCGCCGGCGCGGCACGGCCAACCGGATCGTGGCCGGATCCGAACGGGAACCTCGCCAACACCAGGGACGCCGCGGGGGCGACGATCTCGTCCTCGAACGTCTCCCAGCTCAGGGAGGCGTGGGATTACCGGCTCCCCGCCGCCGCGGCCAAGAACCTGTCCGACACCGGCTCGCTCGCCGCGGCCCCGGTCGTCGTGGACGGGCTCGTGTACCTGCAGGACCTGTACGCCAACGTATACGCCATCTCGCTGGCGACCGGGAAGCTGAAGTGGGAGTACCCGGTCAACATCCCGATGAAGACCGGGCCGGGCCCCGACGGGGTGGCGGTCGCGGGCGGCGTCGTCTACGGCGCCACGCCCACGGCGGTCTTCGCGCTCAACGCGGCCACCGGCGCCGTCATCTGGGACGACACCAGCCTGCTTGGCAGCGGCGACGGCACGTTCGAGATCCAGCCCGCGGTGGCCGGCGGCCGGGTGTACCTGGCCAGCGCCTACGGGCCGAACGGCGGCGAACTGCTCGCGCTCGACGCGTCAAACGGCAAGAAGCTGTGGAGCTTCGGCACGGTGAAAGGCGCGGAACCGGGGGTAGCGGCGCTGCCGCTCGGCTCCGGCGGGGCCTGGGAGACGCCGCTGGTCGGGGCGGACGGCTCGGTGACCTTCGGGACCGGGAACCCGTACCAGTCGATCGGCGAGGCGGTCACCCACCCCGCACGCGACCTCTACACCGACAGCGAGGTCAGCCTCTCCGCGGCGACGGGAGCGCTTCGCTGGTACTACCAGGCCGTGCCGAACGACTTCAAGGACTGGGACATGCAGCTCTCGCCGGTCGCCGCGACGGTGAACGGCGTGCCCGCGGTCATCGGCGGCGGGAAGATGGGCGACGTCTACGCCTTCAACGCCGCGACCGGCGCCCTGCTGTGGCGGACTCCGGTGGGCGTGCACGACGGGACCGGCAACGACTCGCTGCTGCTGCTCGAACACAAGCTCACGATCAAGCTGCCCTACACCTACGAGCCGGGGCCGCTCGGCGGCGTGCTGACCGACATGGCGTCGGCGGACGGATCCGTGTACGTCGCCACGGTCGACCTGCCTTTCACGTTCACAAGCCTGAACTCGGTTAACGGCTCCGCGTCGCCATCCGCGAAGCCGTCCGGCGAGATCGAGGCGCTGAACCTGAACACCGGCAAGGTGGAGTGGGACACCAAGGTGGCGAGCCTTCCCCTCGGGGCGGTCACCGTGTCGGACGATCTCATCTTCACGACGCTGGTCAGTGGCGAACTGGTCGCGCTGAACCGCTCGACCGGGGCGATCGTCCGCGAACAGCGGCTGCCGGCGGCGACCAACTCCCCCATCGCCGTCACGAGCAACGCGGTCCTGGTCCCCGCGGGCGGCCCGGGAACCGCGGCCGACGACAACGCCCAGCTCGTGGCCTACAGCGTCCCCTAGCGGCAAGTGGGCGGCGAAAAATGGCGCCGGAATGTGATCCGGAGCCTCTTGATACGCGTCTGTCACATATCTGAACTTATGTTTAACAACTCACCGTGCGGCGGGCTGCCCTCGTAACCGGCCAGCCGCCCGGAGGGTCCTCCCCTATGAACAGGAACGTTGGGACATTGACTACTGTTACAACTGAATCGCACGAGCCCGGACCGGTGCCGCTGCTGCGACCTGCTCCAGCTGCCGGTGCCGGTGCCGGCCATGGTCTCGCGGTGCGGGCGCCGTGGTGGCGGTGGCCGGCTGAGCTCTTGCTGACGTGGCTGATGCCCTGGCGGGCGGCCCGGACCATCCGCGAGCAGCGCGAGGACATGCGACTGCTGACCCTGATGCTCGCCGTTGACGTGGCCACCGCGAGCGAGCAGATCGAGCGGACTCGCGCGAGCGGCTGGTGGAACCGCCCCCGGCCGCTGGCGGTCGTGCTGGCCGCGTTGATGCCCTGGCGCGCCGTGGAAGATCTAAGGTCAGTCCAGCGGAGCTTCCGCTACGTGACCGCCAAGCTCGCCGCCATCCACCGCCAGGACAAGGCACCCGACCAGGCCCCGGACCCCCGGCCCCGGCACCTCCACGTCGTCCGGTAGATGAAGCCCGCCCGTCCCGGCCGCCCCGGCCGGGACGGGCTCCGTGCCGCGTCGCATCGCCGACGGTCACCGGGATTTGGCTGTCACGGTCACTGTCCTTCCGTGGCGGCGGGGGCGGTCTGGTTGATGGCGGCCAGGGCGTTGAGGGTGCGGGGGTAGCCGATAAACGGCAGCAGGACAGTCAGGACGTCGAGCAGGTCCTGACGGGTGTTGCCGACGTTGAGGTTGCCCGCGACGTGCCCGCGCACCTGGGCGTCGCACCCGCCGAGGGCGCTGAGCAGCGCGAAGGTGATCAGCTCGCGGACCGGGACGCTGATCCCGGTGCGGGTGAGGTGGTCGCCGAAGCAGTTGGCCGACAGGAAGTGCTGGAAATGCAGCTCGTCGCCGGCCGCCGATTCGTACATGCCCGCGACGCGGTCCGCGCCGGCGATCTGCTCCTGCACCGCCCGGCCCTGCTGCGCGCGGGTGACGGGGGTGGTCGCCGACTGCCCGGGGAGCGGCAGCTGAACGCCTCGCCCGGTCAGGACGTCGTTGGTGACGCGGATGAAGTCGAAGGCGTTGCCCATCCCGGTGTAGGGGACGGCCTGGTAGACGATCTCCCTGACCTCGACCGGGGTGACCCCGGCGGTGAGGGCGGCACCGAGCATGACCCGGTACTCGCCCAGCGCGCGGGCGCCGATGAGCGCCGCGAGCTGCACCATGAGCCGGGTCCTGGTGTCCAGGCTGGTGTGGCGCAGCACCTCGTCGAAGGCGAAGTTGGCGAAGACCTCGACCAGTTCCGGGTCCGTGACCTGCAGGGTCGAGACGTGGCCGGGGAACAGCTCGTCGTGGTTCTTCCTGGCGGTGTCGCTGACGGCCATCGCGTTCACTCCCCGCCTTGCGGCATGAGGCGGACGGTGGCCGCGTGCGAGGCCACCGGGCAGGAGATCGTGGACCCGTTCCGGCAGTGCGGGCAGGTCATGTCGCTGTAGATGAACGGCGCGGCCACCAGGTCACCCACCCGGACGCTGTCCACCGCGCTGCCTAGTTGCTCGACCACGCCGATGAACTCGTGCCCGATCGACCCTGCCGCGTGCGGTGACTCGCCCCGGTAGTACCACAGGTCCGACTCGCACACGCGGCCCAGTGCCACCCGCACGACCGCGTTGGTCGGCTGCTGAATCACCGGGTCCGGCCGCTCCCCGGGGTCGACGGCCCCGGGTCCTTTGAATATCGCAGCTCGCATGGCTGAAAGGCTCCTTGCCTCCGTTGTCTCTGCTGGCTTCAGGTAACCACTAAGGGGCGCGCGCTGGCAGGGCCGGCCG
>DAHWEX010000696.1 GCA_027326205.1 Actinomycetota bacterium | reverse complement strand
GGCAAGTCGGTCGCGGCGAAGATCGCCGAGTACCGGCGGACCGGGACGATCCAGGCCGTGGACGAGCTGCGGGCCAACCTCCCGGCGGGCGCGCTGCTGCTGTCGAAGGTGCCCGGCGTCGGGCCCAAGCGGGCGCTGCGGATCGCCGGGGAACTGGGCCTCGCCAGCGTCGGTGACCTGGAGCGGGCGGTACGCGGCGGAAGGCTGCGCGGGGTGCCCGGGTTCGGTCCCAAGACCGAGGAGCGCATCCTGCGCGGCATCGAGGTCGCGGCCAGCGATGCCGCGCTGCGCGACGCCCTGCGGGCGCTCCCCGACGGTGCCACCGAGGACGACATCGGCGCGGTGCTCGCGGCCCGCGTCGTGATAACAGCAACAGGCGCGGAGCGCGAGGGCGGCGCGGAGCGCGGCCCGGGCGCCGGCCCGCGGACCGCCGCAGCGGGGACGGGGAGCGGGAAGCACGAAACCGTTCGGGAGAGGGATCTTATCCGGGTCGCCCACATGCGCGGCGACCTGCACACGCACACCGACCTCACCGACGGCATCGTCTCGCTGGAGGGGATGATCGCGGCCGCAGGGGCCCGCGGCTACGCGTACTACGCGGTCACCGACCACGCGCCCAACCTGGTCATGCAGCGGATGACCGACGAGAAGACGCTCGCCCAGCGCGCCCGGCTGCGCGCGCTCGCGGACACGGCCGGCCTGGCCCTGCTGCACGGCAGCGAGCTCAACATCGCGGCCGACGGCAGCGTGGACTGGGACGAGGAGTTCCTGTCCGGCTTCGACCTGTGCGTCGCCTCGGTTCACTCCAGTTTCGAGCAAGACCGGGCGACGATGACGAAACGGTTCATCACCGCGATCGAGAATCCGCGGGTGAACATCATCGGCCACCCGCTGACCCGTAAGATCGGCCGCCGTCCGCCGGTTCAGGTCGACCTCGACGCGCTGTACGCGGCGTGCGCCCGCACCGGGACGGCACTGGAGATCAACGCCTCGCCGGACCGGATGGACCTGCCGCCGCAGCACATCGCCGCGGCCAGGGACGCGGGCGTGAAGTTCGCCGTCGATACCGACGCGCATTCCCTGGCGGACCTGGCCAACATGCGCTACGGGGTCGCCGCCGCCCGGTTCGGCGGCCTGACCACGGAAGACGTGATCAACGCCTGGCCGCTCGGCCGGCTGAAAGAATTCCTGCGCAAAGGGCGTTAACGCGGAGGTTACTGGCGAGTAGCATTGGCGTGGCAGACGAGGCCGGGGGAGGGGCGTTCCCCGGGAAGCGCACGAGGAGCAGCGATAATGCGGGCACGTGACGTGGTGTTCGTCGACGGTGTGCGGACGCCGTTCGGCAAGTCGGGACCCAAGGGCATCTACGCGGAGACCCGCGCCGATGACCTGGTGGTGCGGGTGATCAGGGAGCTCCTGCGGCGCAATCCCGCCCTGCCGCCGGACCGGGTCGGCGAGGTGGCCATCGCGGCGACGACGCAGATCGGCGACCAGGGCCTGACGATCGGCCGGTCGGCCGCGATCCTCGCCGGGCTGCCGGTGACCGTCCCCGGCTTCGCGATCGACCGCATGTGCGCGGGCGCGATGACCGCGGTCACCACGACCGCCGGCGAGGTCGCGCTCGGCGCCGCGGACATCGCGATCGCCGGCGGCGCCGAGCACATGGGCCGGCACCCGATGGGGGAGCAGGTCGACCCGAACCCCCGGTTCGTGTCGGAGAAGATCGTGGACGAGTCGGCCTTGTTCATGGGGATGACCGCGGAGAACCTGCACGACCGGTTCCCGTCGATCACCAGGGAGCGGGCCGACGCCTACGCGCTCGCCAGCCAGGGCAAGGTCGCCGCCGCCTACGCGGCCGGCAAGCTCCAGCCGGACCTCGTCCCGATGGCGACCCGGACGGCCGCGCTCGGCTGGGGCTGGGCGACGGTGGACGAGCCGCCCCGCCCGCAGACGACGCGCGACGGCCTCGCCGCGCTGAAGACCCCGTTCCGGCCGCACGGCCGGGTCACCGCGGGGAACTCCTCCGGCATCAACGACGGCGCCACCGGCTGCGTCATCGCCGCCGAGGAGGTCGCCAGCGAGCTGGGCCTGCGGGCGAAGATGCGGCTGGTCGACTTCCAGTTCGCCGGCGTCGAGCCCGAGGTCATGGGCATCGGCCCGGTGCCCGCCACCGAGAAGCTGCTGGCGCGCAACGGCCTCACGATGGACGACATCGGCCTGATCGAGATCAACGAGGCGTTCGCGGTGCAGGTGCTCGCGTTCCTCGACCACTTCAAGCTCGCCGACGACGACCCGCGGGTGAACCCGTGGGGCGGCGCGATCGCCGTCGGTCACCCGCTCGCGTCCTCCGGCGTCCGGCTGATGATCCAGCTCGCCGCGGAGCTCGCCGAGCACCCGGAGGCCCGCTACGGGCTCACCACGATGTGCGTCGGCATGGGCATGGGCGGCACCGTGCTGTGGGAAAGGATCTGAGCGTCGTGGGAGAGGATCTGAACACCGTGAGCGTCCCCCGCATCCGCGGCACCGTGCCCGCCGTCGAGGACTTCCCGTCGGAGCTGGTCACCCGGGCGATCGTCCGCGACGTCGACCTCGGTCCCGGAGTCGGCCGGCTCGCGCTGATCACGCTGGACAACGGCCGCGACCACACCAAGCCGAACACGTTCGGCCCGCGGGGGCTGCTGTCGCTGAACGCCGCGCTCGACGCGGCCGCCGCGCGGGCGGCGGCGGGGGAGATCGCGGCCGTCGGCGTCACCGGCAAGCCCTTCATCCTCGCCGCGGGCGCGGACCTGGACGGGGCGGCCGCCGCGATCGCCGGCCGGGGCGCTGACCCGGCCGGCGCACGCGACCGGGCGCTCGGCATCGCCTCGCTC
>DAHWEX010000690.1 GCA_027326205.1 Actinomycetota bacterium | reverse complement strand
CGGCCGCGGCCAGCGCCCGCGCGGTGGCCAGGCCGAGCCCGCTCGCGCCTCCGGAAACGATCGCCGCAGTCCCGTTCACGTCCATGTCCGGAGCATACATACCAGCCGCAGCCCAGGGCACCCCCTCGGCCGGTGGGTGTGCGACAGATTTGTAGGTGACCAAGATCGTTTTCGGGTGGGGGCTGATCAGGCTGCTCCTGTCTGGTTGTGACGGTGGTCGCAGATGGCTTCCCACTGGCTGCTTGCTTCTTTGCAGCGCAGGGCGATGATGGCGTCGGCTCCCGCGACGGTCCAGTGCATGCCTGCCTGCTTGAGTCGCTGGGCGACGACGCTCTTGCAGCTGGCCTCGACGACGCCGGAGCCGACGAACAGGCCGCACTGGCGGAACCAGTGGTAGCGCATGCGGGGGGCGTTGTTGAGGAAGTAGCCGAGTTCCTTCTCGGCCTCGTCTTTCTTGACGCCTTCCAGCGGGTACTTGCGGACGGCGGCCTCGATGCCGTCGATGTAGCCGTAGTCGAGGTCTTCCAGGCGGGCGGCGAGCCATTCATCTTTGCGGTCGAGCAGCATGAACTCCAGGGACCTGGTCAGGCTGTGCAAGTGCTCGCGAGCGTGGTAAAGGTCCACGATCTGGGTCGCTTCCGGGAACTTGTCCGTGGCGATTCCCCAGATCCAGGCGGCGCCGTCGCCGAGGACGGTGAGCTGGCGGACGTGGTCCGCGCCGCGCCGGATGCCCTCGGCCTTCACGAGGCTCCCGAATGCGGCGGCGGGCTCGAAGGTGGCGATGATGCTGGTGGTGGCGCGGTCGCGGACCGGGTAGCCGTCTTCGTCGAGCTTGTCCTGGGTGAAGAAGACGCCGAGCTTGACCTCGCGGGTGCGGGCGCGGCCGTCCTCGCCTTTTCCCTGTCTTCCCGCGGTTTCCCGCGCGGTCACCGGGACGCCGGTGCCGTCGATGACGGCGTAGAGCTTGTCCGGCAGCGGCGAGGGAGGCAGGGGGACCAGCTTCCGCGCGGCGATCAGCGCGGCGCGCTCGCGGCCGGCGGCGGCGGTGCCGGCCCCGCTGGCCTCGGCTGCCCGCTCGACCCTCCTGGCGTCCAGCCGGATGCCGGCCAGCTCCTCCAGCAGGCGGGCGGCTCCCGCGAACGGGCCGGCCGCGGCCGCGAGGTCGTTCATCGCGGCGAGGCCCGGTGACATCGACGCGCCCGCGACGCCGAGCTCGGCGTCCCTGGGCGCGAGGCCATGCCCGCATTCCGCGCAGTGGTACCAGGCCCGCCGCAGCGTGACCGGCCCGAGCACGGTGTCGACGGTCTTCTCCCGGTAGGCGGCGAAGACGGCCTCGTGGCCGTTCCCGCACGGGACCCGGGGGCCGCGGTGGCCGGGATCGGCGGACAGCGCCTCCCCGAGCATGGCCCCGCCCAGCCTCAGCAGCCCGGCCCGCAGCACCGCCTCGGCGGTCTCCAGTCCGTTCTCGCAGCCCAGCGCCCTGGCTGCCTCGGCCGCCAGGCGTCCTACCTCGGCGGACTTCTCCGCCGCGAGCGCGTCCCGGAGCCCCCTTTTTCCCCTCCCGTCCCGGAGGGGTCCTGCCCGGCGGCGGCTCCCGCCGCGGGACGGGCCTCGCAGATCTTCTCGTTCACCTCGATGACCTGCTCCACCGCCGACGTGAACTCCGCGTGCCGGGCGATCTCGCGGCGCACCTTCTCCACCTCGGCCGCCGCGAGCTGGCGGCCGACCGTCTTCCGCCGGCCCGCCGACCGGGTCCACAGGAACCTCGGCCCGTGCCCGGGATGATCCGGGGCCGCGCACGCGCAGTTCGGCTTCCCGCACTTGCGGTAGTTCTCGCTCACCGACCCCCGCCGGAAGTCGCCCAGCGCCGCCAGCTGCGCGAACAGCCGGGTCCGCTCGGCCTCCAGCTCCGGAAGCGACGGCTCGGTCACAGGCACTCCTCATCTGGTTGTGATTGTCGCAACCAGACTCCCATCATAACCAGCGAAGATGTGGGACCCCGCTGAGTAGGCATGGGGCGCGGTTCCGGGGTTGCCCCTGGCCCGTTTCCCCATGCCTCTCGCCGAACCCGCCGTGCGCCTCTCGACGCAGCGGGCTCTCCCCGGTTGCTGCCGTCAGGCTGGTTCAGCTGTCCAGGGGCTGGGGATCTGGCTGCCGCGATAGCGGTACCTGTAAACAGGGATGGCCGCGATCGGCCGCAGCTCGGTTGCGCCTGCCGCGATGGGCCGCCAGTGCCCGGTGGGGCCGACGAGCCAGCGGCGGACGTCCGCCCACTTCCAGTGGTGCCGTTCCCTCAGCATCCGGATCACCCGCCACCAGGCGAAGTTGTCCAACATGCTGAAGGTGCCCTTTGCCACGGCGTGCCGGAAGTAGTTGGCCCAGCCGTGCATGACCTGGTTGAGCCGGGTCAGCACGTACTCCGTGTCCAGCTGTGATGTCCTGGGGGTCAGGGCACGGATCTTCGCCTTCAGCGACCGGATGGGCCGGTCGTCGATGAACGTGTAGACGTACCACTTGGCTGTTCCCTTCTTGCGGCGCCACTGGAGGCGGAACCCCAGGAAACTGAACCCCTCGCTC
>DAHWEX010000658.1 GCA_027326205.1 Actinomycetota bacterium | reverse complement strand
CTGGAATCGCCAGGCAATGATCGTGAGGTTGCGTGGCGGGCACTGGCCGTTCCGGTCTCCGCCGTCCGGGTGCTCCGGGCTGGCGCCGTCGCACTCGGCGCGTCCGGCGTCATGGGCCCGGATCCTCCGCGCCGCTCGGGCAACTTGTGCGGTTACCGGCCCTTTCAGGGGCGCCCGGTATTTGCTACGCTGCTCCCAACTTTGGGAGCGATCCCAGCATTGGCATGCACGACGTATGCCTCCCGCCTGGCGAGCGAAGCACGGCGCTTCCCCGCCAGTTACTGAACATTCGGCCTCAACCAGACCAAGAACAACCGCCGGGCGGTACTCGCCGCGCTCGTGACGACATGCGCGGAGAGTGACGGAAGGCTGGGAGCGATCCCAGTAACCGGCAACCGGCAACCGGCACGCTCAGGGAACGTCAGGCGGACGCCGCCCCCTGCCCCGCGGCGTCCAGGGACGGCCGTCGGCCGGCGGGGCTCAGCAGTCACATCGGTTCCCCCACGCGAAAGGACGGTCCGAAGTGAGACCTACGATTGGCGCAAGGCAGGCGGCAGCGAGCGCTGTCTCCGCCGCGTCTGACACCGGCGACCCGCCCAGCCGGGACCGCCACGGGCGGGGCAGGCGCCGGGGCGCCATCCTGGCCGGTTTCTCGCTTTGCCTGCTGTTCGTCGCCGCGCCCGCGGCGCAGGCCAGGCCGGCCACCGCGGCCGGGGCGCAACCGGGCGCAAGCCACGTTCCGACCGTCAACTGGGCGCTGACGGGCCAGGCGACCGCCACGACCTCCCAGTCCGGCAACCCGGCTGCGAACGCCATCGACGGAAACGCCGCCACCTCGTGGTGCACGGACTCCTGGCCGGACACGCTGACCGTGGACCTCGGGCAGGTCCGCAGCCTTGACGGCATCGGCATTACCCTCGACAGCGCCAGTTCCTCCGCCAACGCCACGATCTCGCTGGCCACCGAGCCAGGCGACTGGCACACGCTGCCGACGGCGCGCGACATCGCCCTTGACGCCGGCAACCCGATGTACGTCCCCCTCGGGCCTAGCGCAGGGAACGGCACACTGCCCCGCATGAGCGCGCGGTACGCCCGGATCGAGGTGTGGGACAGCGGCGCGACCCCCGTCTGCGTCGGGGAGTTCCGGCTGTTCGGGCCCGACCCGGCCGCGGCCGGCATGATGCTCGGGTCAGACCTCTCCTTCACCCCGCAGGAACTGGGCGCCGGGGCCGTCTTCACCGACAACGGCGTCCCGGGCAACCCCGCGAACATCACGGCGCGCAACGGCGCCGGCTGGGCCCGCCTGCGGCTGTGGGTCAGCCCGCCGGCCGGCTACAGCGACCTCGCCAGCGACCTGGCCTTCGCCAAGACCATGAAGGCGGCGGGCCTGAAGCTGTACCTCGACATCCACTACTCCGACTTCTGGGCCGACCCTGGCAAGCAGTGCATCCCCGCGGGCTGGCCCACCACCCTGTCCGGGCTCACCGCGAAGGTTCAGTCGTACACCCAGGGGGTGATCGCCGCCTTCGCCGCCCAGGGCACCCCGGTCGACATGGTCTCCATCGGCAACGAGATCACCAACGGCATGCTGTGGAGCGAGTCGCAGGAGACCAACTGGTCGTCGTTCGGCTGCACCGGACCCGGGGTGGGCGGCCTCACCTGGACCAGCAACACCACGGCAACCGGCTGGGGCAACCTGGCCACGCTGCTCAAGGCCGGCATCGCCGGCGCGCGGGCTGGCGACCGGCCGGGTCACAAGCTGCTGATCGCCATCCACACCGACCTCGGCGGGAACAACGCCAGGGCGCAGGCCTTCTACTCCAACCTGGAGGCGCAGGGCGTCCCGTTCGACGTCATCGCCCTCTCCTACTACCCCATCTTCCAGGGCTCGCTGGCCGGCCTGCGGTCGAATCTCGACGAACTGGCGACGCGGTTCCGCAAGCCGGTCGTGATCGCGGAGACCGAGTACTCCTGGACGCTCGCCAACGGGGACGCCCTCGGCAACTCCACCTGGGAGGCGAGCCAGTTGATCGACGGTTACCCGGCGAGCCCTGGCGGGCAGCTTTCCATGCTCAGCGACGAGCTGTCCATCCTGGCCGCCGTCCCGGACGGGCTCGGGGCCGGGATGTTCTACTGGGCCCCGGAATGGCTCCCGGGTGTCTCGTGGGCACCCGGCGCCACCCCGCCCGGCACGCCCGACGACAACGAGACCCTGTTCAACTTCCAGGGCCAGGCGCTGCCGGCGATCGGCATGTACGGTGATCCCGTTCAGGTCTGCGTGCACTCGAACCCTTATTCAGCTCCCTGCGTCATCGGCTCCTGAGAGCCGTCAGGCAGCGCCGCCGTGCCGGTCGCCCGCGACCGGCACGGCGGCGGCTCCCGGCGAGGCGGCGGCTAGCGGCGCTGGGACGCCGCGCCGGCGCCGCCCGGCCGGATGGCCGGCACCCACTCGCTGGTCACCAGCCCGCCGGAGGCGGTGAGCTCGTCGACGATGGCGTAGGCGGCGGCGATGCGCTCGGGGGAGTCCACCACGATCGTGACCGCCGGCACGCGCCGGCCGAGTTGCAGCAGCCGGTCGCCGTGCGGCGCGTGGTCGCCGTGGAAGCCCCAGATGCCCCGCTGCGTGGTCGCACCGGAAAGGCCCGCCGCCCGCAGCCGCCGGACGATCGCCCGGTGCACCGGCTGCCCGTCGTGCAGCGCGGCCTCGGACGCGACGACCATGAGCTTGTGCCACACCGGCATGCCGCTGGCGTCCGCGGCGGGCAGGGCGGCGGGCGTGGCCAGCGGCTCGCCGTCCCGCTTGCAGATCCGCACCTGCTCAAGCGTCAGCAGCGGCCGGGTCAGCAGCGCGCCGAGTTCAGGCAGCACCCGGAGGATGCGGCCGCCGGAGCCGACCGCGATCACCATCATCGGCGTGCCCGCGTTGCGGCTGAAGAAGGCCGCCCGCTCCCGGCTGCCGTGCACGGTCCCGTCGACGCCGAGCAGCGCGGTCGCCCCCGCGATCCCGCGCCGGCGCAGCAGGTCGCAGACGGCCATGAAGGCGGGCATCCGGTAGGCGCGCTCCTGGCGGCCGAGGTAGACGGTGAGCTTGGTGTCCGCGTCGCCGCCGTAGTAGGGCGTGACCGCCGCGATGTCGTCGGCGTCGATCTCGTCCCGCAGCAGCCGGGCCCGCTCCAGGGTGACCAGGCCGGTCCCGGTGATCCGCGCGGTCTCCTCGGCGAGCGGCTCGATCCGCTCCCGGCGCTCGACCGCGACCGCGATCAGCGGCAGGTCCTCCGACAGGGACAGCGACATGTCCGTGCGGGGATGCCGCCGGGCGCCGAAGCCCTCCGCGCCGCGTAGCAGGACGCTGGTCGCGACCTCGTGCTTGCCGTACAGGTCGAGCAGCGCGTCGGCGGCGAACCCGTCACCCGTGACCCGCCGCCGCTCCCCGAAGTAGCTGGTGAGCTTGACCGCCTCCTCGTTCACAGGTGCGCCCCGATCAGCCGCCCGACCTCGGCGGCGGCGACCCCGAGCACCAGGCTGACCACGATGTTGAGCAGCGCCTTGCGGTACTGGCGCTCCTCGGTCAGCCGCTGCGTCTCCAGGATCCAGGTGGAGAACGTCGTGTAGGAACCGACGGCCGCCGTCCCCGCGAGCAGCGCGGCGTCGCCGGTGAGCGCGAGCCCGGTGAGCAGCCCGAGGACCACCGCGCCGGACAGGTTGACGACCAGCGTCCCGTACGGGAAGCCCGTCCGGAAGGCCGACCCGACGAGGCCGTCCACGTAGAACCGCGCCACGGAGCCGGCTCCGCCGATCAGCACCACCGCGACCCAGACCAGCAGGCTCATCGCCGCACCCGTACCCTCCGCACCAGCGCCGTCGCCAGGTGCAGCGCCGCGTACCCCGCGACGACGCTGGCGGCCGCGTACGCCGCGGCAAGCCCCCAGGCGCCGGCGCTGATCATCTTCAGGATCTCCACCTGCATGGTCGAGAACGTGGACAGCCCGCCGCATATCCCGGTGCCGAGCAGCGGACGCCGGTAGCTGGACAGCGGCAGCCGTTCGGTCAGCCGCGTCACGAAGTACCCCAGCAGGAACGCCGCCGCGATGTTGACGGCGAAGGTCGGCCACGGCCACGCGGTCGCCGGATGCGGGAAGGCCTCGGCGAGCGCGGCACGCGCGAGGGTCCCGAGCGCGCCGCCCGCGAAGACCGCCGCGACCGTCCGCCCGTCCGCCCGGGGGAGCACCAGCCTGCCCCGGCCCGGCGGCGGGGCGCCGCCAGGGGCGCCGCGAACCCCGTCGGCGCTGCCGGACACGGAAAAGGCGCTGGTGGCTGCTGGCTCACGCACGCGGAGAACGACTCCTTAGTCACGGGGACTGCGACCAGAAGCCATCAGCCGCATACGTCACGGCGGTTCGGGAAGCTACGCGTCCACGCCAGGGCATCATCTGGCCTAGTGAAATCCTACCGGTCCGCCCGTGGCGGCGTTGTCGGCCCGCGTCCGGGTAGCGGTACTCGCAGATTGCGTTATATCGTGAATTAGGCGAGAAGCGAGAAGGAGGCGGCGAAGATGCGAGATCTTGCGAAGCTGCTGTTCGGCGACATCGACGGTGACGGCGCCGGCGGGCTGCTCGGCCTGTTCGGCCCGGGTGACCGCGGCGAATCTGGCATGAGCGACCGGGTGCGCCGCGCCCGCGAGTGGTGCGGCAGCACCCCCGGCAGCGGCGCGCCCGCCGACGCCGTGCGGAACGCCGGCCGTCCGCGCGGTGCGCGGCGCCACGTCATCATCCGCGAGTTCCGCGACTGATAACAGCAAGAGGCGCGAAGCGCGGGTCCGGCCGGGTCATCCGCCCGGGGTTCGCATTCGTCCCCGTGGCATCGCTTGTCACAGCCGCATCATTCTTCTTGCTTTCCCGAGAGAAGAGTTGTTGTTTAACGCCAGATGTCCCTTGTGTGAGCGGGACGTTGCGGGGTATGCCAGAGGCGGACCTGAGAGCCAAGCCCGGACCCGACAGCGGCAGGCCCGGGCGGCACCCGCCGAAGGAGCCGGATATGGACGTTGAGGTCATTGTCGAAACCCCGCAGGGGTCGCGCAACAAGTACAAGATCGACTGGAAGAGCGGGCGCATCCGCCTCGACCGGATGCTGTTCACCTCGACCGTCTACCCCCTGGACTACGGGAAGCTCCCCGACACCCTGGCCGAGGACGGTGACCCGCTTGACGTGCTGGTCTGGCTGGATGAACCCACCTTCCCCGGCTGCCTGGTGACGGTGCGCCCCATCGCGGTGTTCTGGATGAGCGATGAGCGCGGTCCGGATGCGAAACTGCTGGCCGTTGCCGCGCACGACATCCGCAAGGCCGGGATCAGGGACCTGAGCGACGTTCCGCCGCACTTGCTCAACGAGATTGGCCACTTCTTCGACATCTACAAGGAACTCGAGCCGGGAAAGTCCACGGACGTCCGGGGCTGGATGGACCGCGCCGAGGCGGAGCGCGTGATCAAGGAGGCGGAGGCGCGGGCGGGCGCCGCCGGCTCCGGGTCGGTGCCTGAGCAGCGCTTTGACGTGCCTGGCGTCCAGAATCCCGCAAGAGTGTTATCAACGGGAAATATTAAGTTACGTCAAAGAAATGCTGGTCAGGGAGACTGTGGCAACTGTTCACTTTCGCCACGGAGTTTCGCCTGATGGCTATTACTGAGACGCGGACGGCCGCGGCCGCAGCGGAGAGCGCTAAGCTCCAGCGGCACTTCGGCCGCTTCGACATCCTGTTCTTCCTGATCTGCACGATCGTCGGCGTGGACACCATCGCCTCGATCGCGGGAGCAGGCGGTGAGGCGTTCACCTGGACGCTGATCTACGCGGTGATCTTCTTCGTGCCGCAGGCGCTGCTGTTCGCCGAACTGGGAACCGCCTTCCCGCAGGAGGGCGGCCCCTACTTCTGGACCAGGCTGGCCTTCGGCCGCCTCGCGGGCGCGGTGAACAACTTCCTGTACTGGGTGACCAACCCGGTCTGGATCGGGGGATCGCTCGCCGCCTCCTGCGTGGGCGCGGTCGGCGTCTTCTTCACCTCCAGCGGCAGCCTGAGCACCCCGGCGACCTACATCGTGTCGCTGGTCTTCGTCTGGGTCACGATCGTCACCGCGATCGCCTCGTTCCGGGTCGGCAAGTGGGTGCCCACCGCCGGGGCCTTCGCCCGGTTCCTGCTGCTCGGGCTGTTCACGGTCTCGGTGATCATCTACGGAGTCAAGCACGGCGCCCAGGGCCTGTCGAACGTCAGCGACTACAAGGTCTCGATGAGCGGGTTCGTGGTGCTGATCGGCCTGCTGCTGTTCAACTACGTCGGCTTCGAACTGCCGAACAGCGCCGGCGAGGAGATGATCAACCCCAAGCGCGACGTGCCGTTCGCCATCGCCAGGTCGACCATCGGCTCGGTCGTGCTGTACTGCCTGCCGGTCGCCGGCATCCTGATCGCGCTGCCGCCGTCGGCGATCTCGAACTTCAGCGGCTTCGTCTCCGCCATCCAGGACGTGTTCACGGTCTACGGCGGGTCGATCGCCAAGGACGGGACCGCGTCGCTTACCGGGGCCGGCCTCGTGCTCGGCGACGCGTGCGGCATCCTGTTCATCCTCTGCCTCGTCACCTCCGGCGCGACCTGGATCATGGGGTCGGACCGCGCGCTCGCCGTCTCCTGCTACGACGGTGCCGGGCCGCGCTTCCTCGGCGTGATCGACGCGAAGCTGGGCACCCCGGTCCGGGTGAACCTCTTCAGCGGCCTGGTCTCGTCGGTCGTCGTCATCCTCGGCGAGGTGATCACCGGCGGGAACGCGATGAAGTACTTCGACGCGGTGCTCAGCATCACGATCTCGACCACGCTGATCAGCTACCTGCTGATCTACCCGGCGATCTGGAAGCTGCGCCGGTCCTACCCGGATGTCGAGCGCCCCTTCCGCATGCCCTGGATGAAGCCGCTGACCGTCCTGCTCATGGTCCTGGTCGCGGTCGCCGCGGTCCAGCTCATCGCCCCCGGCCTCGGGTACCACTGGTTCAGCAGCGACTTCGCGCCGTCCGGCTGGTCGTACGGCGAGCGGTTCACCTACCTGCTCACGGAGGCCATCCCGGTCTTGGTGTTCATCGCCATCGGCGTTCTGTTCTGGGCCCTCGGCAGCCGCACCCGGGCGGAGGTCGTGGCGGCGGAGGCCGCCACCCCGCCCGAGATGGCCGAGGCAGCCGAGACGGCTGAGGCGGCCGACTAGCCTGACACCCGAGCCGGCCGCTCGCAAAGCCTGCGCTGTCCGCGCCGTCCGCGCGCTCCGCTCGGGCAGATAACAGCAAGAGGCGGGTCGCGCTCGCCGGCCTCGGAGCGCTCCACTGGAGATAGCGGATCGTTGGGAGGGCCAGGGTGCGCCCGATGATCCGCTATCTTGCCGCGGCCGGCATCGTCGCGGATAACGGCACGAGGCGCGCGGGCACTGGCTCTGTCGCGGCTGCGCCCTGGGAGGGCGTCCGGTGACCGCGGTTCGCGCGAGACGGCGGTGCGCTCGCGCGTTCAGCGGGCCGGACTGGCCCGCGTGTTCCCCGCGTGTTCCCCGCGTGCCGGTCTCGGGCATAGTGTCTGGCGATAGCGCGCGCCCGGTTGCCGGCGGCTGGTGCCGCCCGGAGGTCAGCCGGGCGTTCTCGCTCGCTGAGGAGGGTGGCGCATGGGCGCGGTCGAGATTCCGGAAGGGTCGCTGTTCGGCCTGGACAACCTGCCGTACGGGGTGTTCGCGGCGCGCGGGGTCGCGTCCCGGGTGGGGGTGCGGGCCGGGGACAGCGTCATCGACCTGGCGGCGGCGCTGCGCGACGACGTGTTCGCCGCGCCGGCGCTCAATCCGTTCATGGCGCAGGGCCCGGCGCGCTGGGCGGCGGCCCGGGCGCGCCTGCAGGAGCTGATCACCTCGGCCGCCGTTCCCGGCAGCGCGGTCTACCCGGTCCGGGACGTGGAGTTGCGGCTCCCGTTCGAGGTCGCGGACTACGTGGACTTCTACGCCTCCGAGCACCACGCGGCCAACCTGGGCCGGCTCTTCCGGCCGGATGCCGAGCCGCTGCTGCCCAACTGGAAGCACCTGCCCGTCGGGTACCACGGCCGGGCCGGGACGGTCGTCGTCTCGGGCACCGGCATCGTCCGCCCGTCCGGGCAGCGCAAGGGGCCTGGTGACCCCGCGCCGGTGTTCGGCCCGTCGATCCGGCTCGACATCGAGGCCGAGGTCGGTTTCGTGGTCGGCGTCGGCTCGCCGCTCGGCTCCGCGGTGCCGGTCTCGGCGTTCGCCGACCGGGTGTTCGGCGCCGTCCTGGTTAACGACTGGTCCGCCCGCGACCTGCAAGCCTGGGAGTACGTCCCGCTCGGCCCGCACCTCGGCAAGTCGTTCGCCACCTCGGTATCGCCGTGGGTGGTCCCGCTCGCCGCGCTGCGCGCCGCCCGCGTCCCGCTGCCCGGCCAGGACCCGGTGCCGCTGCCGTACCTGCGCGAGACCGAGGACTGGGGCCTGGACATCGACCTGGCCGTCGAATGGAACGGCGAGATCGTCTCCCGGCCGCCGTACCGGACCATGTACTGGTCGCCCGCGCAGATGCTCGCCCACCTGACCGTGAACGGCGCGTCCACCCGGACCGGCGACCTGTTCGCCTCCGGCACGGTCTCCGGACCCGAGCGGGGTCAGCGCGGCGCCTTCATCGAGCTGACCTGGGGCGGTGCCGAGCCGGTCACGGTCAGGGGCGAGCCGCGCACCTTCCTGCACGA
>DAHWEX010000655.1 GCA_027326205.1 Actinomycetota bacterium | reverse complement strand
CGGACACGAGGACCGCCTCGGCGGTGCGGGCCCCGGTATCCCCGGTATCCCCGGTATCCCCGGTATCCCCAGTATCCCCGGTGTTCCAGTGCAGTTCGGCCACCCGCACCCCGGCGAGCGTGCGGATGCCGCGCAGCCGCCCGGACGGCAGGAAGGCGGCCACCGCGGGCAGCAGTTCGATGCGGCCGGGACCGTTGCGTTCGCCTGGCACGGAATCCACCAGCAGTTCCGCCAGCACCCCGGGCAGCGCGCACGCGGCGTCGGCGTTGTAGACCGACCGCTTCGGGTAGTGGCTGCTCATCAGCGACAAGAAGAAGAACTCCGACCCGGTCAGCGCCGCGAGCAGCCGCCCGGCAAGGTCGCCGTCCCGCAGCCGCGCGGCCGCGAGCGCCTTGTGCAGGTAGCCGTGCGCGGAGTCGTCCTGGGCGCCGCGCAGCCGCAGCGCCCGCAGCGCCGCCGCGGCGAGAGACGCCGGGCGTAAGGAATTATCGCGGAACTTTGCTGCACCACGGAACTTTGGTGCTCGTATAGCGCACTTATTTTCCGCGCTGCCACAAAATTCCGTGATCAACGCCCAGCCGACGAGTTCCGGGCCCCCCGCCTCGGCACGCCTTCAGTATTTGACCAGGGCGAGCCGGTCAGTCAAATGCCCGCGGCCGCTATTCCCTGGAATCCCGGGCGCCGAAGCGCCTGATCTCGCCCTTGCCGCCACAGCGGCGGCACGCGCCCCAGCGGTTGGCGTTGGCCGAGTTCCGCTTGCTGCCGCCGCATGACGGGCAACGGCGGATCGGGTAGAGCCGCACGTTAACCCACCAGACACCCGCGGCTATGACGACGACGATCAGCAATACCCCCATCGCGAAACCCCTTTGCTCCGCTTCCCCGATTTCAGTGCTAGCTCCGCAACTAGCGATGCCGCAGCCCGGTCCCGCCTGTCCCCGTCCGGGTGCTGGCTGCTTAAAGTACTCCGACGATTCCGCACGAGAGCGGTTATTGGCAAATTATTTACTTCCATTGCCTTGCCGGGCGGGAAATTAATATCGAATCGCTGCCGGCGAGCCGCATTCAGAACGCGCGCGCCGGCGAATCGGGAACAACGTCCGCCGACGGATCGGCGACACCGGGAAACGCGAAATCAAGATCAACAAGATGCGGACACCGCCACAGGGGTTTCCTGTTTTATCAGCAGCCACAGCGCCGGATCACCCTGACCGGCTGCGCGCCATTGATACATTTCGATCGCCAGCCGCGGATGGCGCCGTCAGCTTTCCAGAATTATCGAGAATTTACCATTTGGCCGTTCCGGCCCGGCAGGCGGGACACCGCCGCGGAACCCGCGCCGCCGCCGCTCGCCCGGCCTTCCCGGTCGCTGGCTGGCGTTCCCCGGGAAGGGCCCCGGTCTCGCACGGCGCTTCCGCGCGTCCTGCCGCTGGAGACCCGGTGGCGCGGGCCCGCGCCCGCACACGGGGCGGGGCGGCCGGCCGAAGGTCATGGTTGCCGGCTGCGGGCGACGGAGCCCCGGCCAGTAAGTTGGCTCTCGGTAGTGCGGTAGCCGTGCTGAAAGGACGCTGACGAAATGCCTTTGCCCTGGTCGACCGATCTGGCGGGTCACCTTGAGGAACACGTGATCAGCAGTGACCTGCTGCGCGGCAACCCGCTGGGCGACCCGCACGAGCGGCCGTTGCTGGTCTACACGCCCCCTGGCTACGACGACGCGCCGGACCGGCGCTATCCGGCGGTGTACGTGATCCAGGGGTACACCGGGCACCTGGCGATGTGGCGGGGGCGGTCGCCGTACCGGCAGCCGTTCCCCGAGACGGCCGACGCCATGTTCGCCCGCGGGGACGCGCCGCCCGCGATCGTCGTGTACGTGGACGCGTGGACCGCGTACGGCGGGAGCCAGTTCGTCGACTCGCCCGGCACGGGGAAGTACCACTCCTACCTGTGCGACGAGGTGGTGCCGTGGGTGGACGCGCGCTACCGCACGATGGCGGACGCGGCCCACCGGGCGATCATGGGCAAGTCGAGCGGCGGCTTCGGCGCGATGATCACCCCGATGCTCCGGCCCGACCTGTTCGGCGCGCTGGCCACGCACGCCGGCGACGCGTACTACGAGTACTGCTACGTGCCCGCGTTCCCGGTGGCGGTCCGGGACCTGCGCGCGTATGACGGCGACATCTTCCGCTGGTGGGACGACTTCCGGTCCCGGGTCGCGTTCACCATGCCGCAGGACGCGCGGTTGCTGATCCTGCTCGGCGTGGCGGCGTGCTTCTCCGCCCGCCCGGACGGCACGCCGGAACTGCCGATTGACCCCGGGACCGGGGTGCTGCGGCCGGACGTGTGGCAGCGGTGGCTCGACTGGGACCCGGTGCGGATGGTTCCGCGGCACGCGGACGCGC
Source organism: Actinomycetota bacterium (assembly GCA_027326205.1). GTDB lineage: Bacteria > Actinomycetota > Actinomycetes > Streptosporangiales > Streptosporangiaceae > Trebonia. The sequence goes on along the minus strand of DAHWEX010000655.1, from coordinate 2,968 downwards.
TGCGCTCCCTGCGGGGCATCTGGATCGACGCCGGCACCAGGGACGACTTCTTCCTGGACGTCGGGGCGGCGGCGTTCCGGGCGGCGCTGCAGACGGCCGGCGTCCCCGAGGAAACGATCCGCTACGAGCTCTTCGACGCCACCCACGCGGCCATCGACTACCGCTACCCGCTCTCCCTGGCCTGGCTCTGCCAGCGGATGACCCCGTAGCCGGCGGCGCCGGCCCGCCGCTGAACCGGTTCGCCCGGCCGTGCGTTAACAGGAATGGGAATCAAATCACTCCTCCGAACGGCTTGTTGCTCCGCGTGATCAGGTAACGGCAAAGACACTCACCGTCATAACGGACACCAAGATCATCAGGGCGCATCAAGACGTATAACACAAACACATCACGCTAAGCCTCATCGTGTCTTTCACGATTTGGCATCAAGCACTCCTGTATCACGATATGGTTACTGCGGATTGAGCGAAAAATCGGTTCCTCAGGCCCGACGCACGTCGCGTGCCCTGGATGGCTTCTTTTGGAAGGTGTTCGCGGCAATGCACAGAAGGTCTGCTCATGCGAAGCACGGCCGCTCCGCCAGATCGCTCAACCTCCGCCTCCCCGTTCTGCCCGATCAATGGCGGCGGTGGGCACTGACCCTGGCGCTGTCCGTGACGGCGGGGGTCCTCTCGTTCTCCTTCTTCCCGAACCCGGCGACGATGCCCGTCGCCGACCGCCTGCTCGACAAGGGCGCCTTCGCCGCCCCGGCCCTGCCCAGCCTCCTCGGGCAGGGCACCAGCAGCAGCATCGCGGATCAGGCCCCGGCGCCCGTGGTGACGGCCACGGCCAAGGACCCGGCCACGCGCAAGCCCGGGCCCGCGCACTCCGCCGCCCCCGCCGCTTCCGCCGCCGCGGGCGGCGGCACGGCGTTTGCCGACGCCGCGGGAATCGGCTTCTTCGACGGCACGCAAAGCCCGGCCGGCATGGAGACCGCCGCGACCTGGCTTGGTTCGTCAAGTTCCCTCAAGTACGCCCAAGACTTCATCGACGCCACTGACTTTACGAAGATCAGCAATCCGTGGCAGCTCTCCCACTGGCAGGGCAGCCCGTTCACGATGATCTGGGGCGTGCCCATGGTCCCGTGCGGCGCGCCGGCCACGCAGTGCGCCACGAACGTCTCGGACTACAACGAGGTCGCGAACGGCGGCGCCAACAGCTATTACGTGACGCTGGCGAACAATCTGGTCGCCGCGGGCTTCGGCTCCTCCTACATCCGGCTCGGCTGGGAATTCAACGCCGACTGGATGGGCTGGGCGATCTGCAACCAGTCCGACTCGGCGCTGACGAGTTGGGCGAGCGATTTCGTGCCCGCCTTCCGCAACATCGTGACCAGCATGCGCAGCGTCAGCGGCCAGCACTTCAAGTTCATCTGGAACCCGATCGACACCGCCAACGCCAACTGCCCCGGCGGCAACCTGGAGAACTTCTACCCGGGTGACCAGTACGTGGACGCGGTGGCCCTCGACGCGTACGACGGGATCGGCACGGCGACCAGCAGCGACCAGGCCCGCTGGAACGACATCCTGAACGGCGTCAACGCGGGTGGCTACACCGCGGTGCAGCCCGCGTCCATCAACGGCCAGTCCTTCCAGGGCTACGGCCTGAACTGGCTCGCCGCGTTCGGCCACGAGCACAACAAGGAAATCAGCCTCCCCGAGTGGGGCCTGATGGACGCCGCCACGGACGGCGGCGGCGGCGACGACGCCTACTACATGACCCAGATGACGCAGTGGATCAAGACCTACGCCAGCGGCCCGGCCCTCTTCTGGAACTACGGCGGCGGCACCCTCCAGCTGAACATCCCGAACTACACGAACGGCGGCACGCCTAACGCCAGCGCGGTCTTCAAGGCCGCCTTCGGCTCCTGACCACCCTCCGCGCCGCAGGCGCGCGGGCCGCCTTGAGCTCGATGCTCACGCAAACCGCGGAGTATTGTTTAAACCGTGGATAGCAGGCCCACGGCGCCCTAGCCGGCCAGCCCCTAGCCGGGCTGCTCTGAGCGAGGGAAGGCCTCGTTGGTGAACAGGGTTCGGGAGTGGTACGGGCGGTTCCGGCAGCTGATCCGCGAGGGTGCCCGGTTCGGCGTTGTCGGCGGGATCGGGTTCGTCATCACCGATGGCGGCACGAACCTGATCCGGGCTCCGCTGCACGGCTGGCTCAAGGCGAACGCGATCGCCACCCTGGCCGCCATGGTCTTCACCTTCCTCGGCAGCCGGTACTGGACGTTCCGGCAACGCCAGCGGGGCAACATGGGCCGCGAGACGATCCTGTTCGTCGTGCTCAACGGGCTCGGGCTGGGCATCCAGTTGGCCTGCATCGGGTTCACGAACTACGCACTCGGCCAGACCGGCAGGCTTGCCTCGAACATCGCGTTGTTCCTGGGTATCGTCCTCGGCACCCTGTTCAGGTTCTGGTCGTACCGCAAGTGGGTGTGGGTGGCGCCCGCGAGCGGCCCGGCCCTCGACCCGGCCGAGGCCGCCGCCCGGGAGCTTCCGCCCAAGCCCCCCGGCACCGACGCGGCCCCCAGCACACCGGGACCAGGCAGATAGCCGGCGCCTGCCGGTTTCACCGCCGCGTCCTGTTAGCCCGCCGGACGCCGGACCAGCCTGGCGGGACGCCAGACGACCACGGTGCCCATGATCACGTCGGCGATTGTCTGGCCCGCGAACAGGCCGATGACAAAGGTCACCATCGCGCCGTAGTCCGCGAGCAGCAGGAAGCGGCGGAGCACGCCCTTGCCGCCGCCGAGGTACCTTCCGGTCGTGCCGTGGATCGTGTGCAGCCCGGTCAGCATCTTGCCGAAGGACTGGCCGGTCGTCCCCTCGACATAGCCGTTGAGCGCGTAGACGGCGACGCCCATCGGGACGCCCCACCAGCCGAACCCGCCCGCGAACAGAACGCAGCATGCCGGGATCAGGCAGACGTC
>DAHWEX010000654.1 GCA_027326205.1 Actinomycetota bacterium | reverse complement strand
GACATCCTGGTCGGCAAGGTCACGCCCAAGGGCGAGACCGAGCTCACCCCGGAAGAGCGCCTGCTGCGCGCCATCTGCGGCGAGAAGGCCCGGGAGGTGCGCGACACGAGCCTCAAGGTCCCGCACGGCGAAGAGGGCAAGGTCATCGGCGTCCGCGTGTTCTCCCGCGAGGACGGCGACGAGCTGCCGCCCGGTGTCAACCAGCTGGTCCGCGTCTACGTGGCCCAGAAGCGGAAGATCACCGACGGCGACAAGCTGGCCGGCCGCCACGGCAACAAGGGCGTCATCTCCAAGATCCTCCCCGTTGAGGACATGCCGTTCCTCGCGGACGGCACCCCCGTCGACATCGTGCTCAACCCGCTCGGTGTCCCGGGCCGGATGAACGTCGGCCAGGTCCTTGAGACCCACCTCGGGTGGGTAGCGAAGACCGGCTGGCAGGTCGACGACGGCGACGAGCCGTGGAAGGACCGGCTGCGCTCGATCGGGGCGGACTCCAGCGAGCCCAACCAGATCGTCGCCACCCCGGTGTTCGACGGTGCGCACGAGGAGGAGATCACCGGCCTGCTCGGCTCGACGCTCCCGAACCGGGACGGCGAGCAGATGATCGGCTCCCGCGGCAAGACGATCCTGTTCGACGGCCGCACCGGCGAGCCGTTCAAGGACCCGATCTCCGTCGGCTACATCTACATCCTCAAGCTGCTGCACCTGGTGGACGACAAGATCCACGCCAGGTCCACTGGCCCGTACTCGATGATCACCCAGCAGCCGCTCGGTGGTAAGGCGCAGTTCGGTGGCCAGCGGTTCGGTGAAATGGAGGTGTGGGCCCTCGAGGCCTACGGCGCCGCCTACGCCCTGCAGGAGCTGCTCACCATCAAGTCCGACGACGTCCTCGGCCGCGTGAAGGTCTACGAGGCCATCGTCAAGGGCGAGAACGTCCCCGAGCCCGGCATCCCCGAGTCCTTCAAGGTGCTCATCAAGGAGATGCAGTCCCTGTGCCTCAACGTGGAGGTGCTGTCCAGCGACGGCGCGGCCATCGAGATGCGGGACACCGACGAGGACGTTTTCCGCGCCGCCGAAGAACTCGGCATCGACCTGTCCCGGCGTGAGCCGAGCAGCGTCGAAGAGGTCTGACCACCGAAGGGGGATACACAAGTGCTAGACGTCAACTTCTTTGACGACCTTCGCATTGGGCTGGCCACCGCTGAGGACATCAGGCAGTGGTCGCACGGCGAGGTGAAGAAGCCGGAGACCATCAACTACCGCACGCTCAAGCCGGAGAAGGACGGGCTCTTCTGCGAGAAGATCTTCGGCCCGACCCGGGACTGGGAGTGCTACTGCGGCAAGTACAAGCGCGTCCGGTCCAAGGGCATCATCTGCGAGCGCTGCGGCGTTGAGGTCACTCGCGCCAAGGTGCGGCGCGAGCGGATGGGGCACATCGAGCTGGCCGCGCCGGTCACGCACATCTGGTACTTCAAGGGTGTGCCGAGCCGCCTCGGCTACCTGCTCGACCTCGCCCCGAAGGACCTGGAGAAGGTCATCTACTTCGCGGCGTACATGATCACCTACGTGGACGACGAGGCCCGCCAGCGCGACCTCCCGTCCCTGGAGGCCCGGATCACGGTCGAGCGGACCCAGCTTGAGCAGCGCCGCGACAACGACATCGAGACCAGGCAGAAGAAGCTCGAGGCCGACCTGGCCGAGCTCGAGGCCCAGGGGGCCAAGGGCGACGCGCGCCGCAAGGTCCGCGAGTCGGCCGACCGCGAGATGAAGCAGATCCGCGACCGGGCCGGCAAGGAGATCGACCGGATCGACGAGGTCTGGTCCCGGTTCAAGGGCCTGAAGGTCCAGGACCTGGAGGGCGACGAGCTCCTGTACCGCGAGATGCGGGACCGGTTCGGCCGGTACTTCCGCGGCGGCATGGGCGCCCAGGCCATCCAGGACCGGCTCGCGACCTTCGACCTCGACGCCGAGGCGAACGACCTGCGCGAGACGATCCGCACCGGCAAGGGCCAGAAGAAGGCCCGTGCCCTCAAGCGGCTCAAGGTCGTCTCCGCGTTCCTCAACACGCGCAACAGCCCCATGGGCATGGTCCTCGACTGCATCCCGGTGATCCCGCCGGACCTGCGGCCGATGGTCCAGCTCGACGGTGGCCGGTTCGCGACGTCCGACCTGAACGACCTGTACCGCCGGGTCATCAACCGGAACAACCGCCTCAAGAGGCTCCTTGACCTCGGCGCGCCCGAGATCATCGTGAACAACGAGAAGCGGATGCTCCAGGAGGCCGTCGACAGCCTCTTCGACAACGGCCGCCGCGGGCGCCCGGTCACGGGCCCCGGCAACCGGCCGCTGAAGTCCCTGTCCGACATGCTCAAGGGCAAGCAGGGCCGGTTCCGCCAGAACCTGCTCGGCAAGCGCGTCGACTACTCCGGCCGGTCCGTCATCGTCGTCGGCCCGCAGCTCAAGCTCCACCAGTGCGGCCTGCCCAAGCAGATGGCGCTGGAGCTGTTCAAGCCGTTCGTGATGAAGCGTCTCGTCGACCTGAACCACGCGCAGAACATCAAGTCCGCCAAGCGGATGGTGGAGCGCGCGAAGCCGGTCGTGTGGGACGTCCTCGAAGAGGTCATCACCGAGCACCCGGTCCTGCTGAACCGGGCGCCGACGCTGCACCGCCTCGGCATCCAGGCCTTCGAGCCGCAACTGGTCGAGGGCAAGGCCATCCAGATCCACCCGCTGGTCTGCACCGCGTTCAACGCGGACTTCGACGGTGACCAGATGGCGGTGCACCTGCCGCTGTCTGCCGAGGCGCAGGCCGAGGCCCGGATCCTGATGCTGTCCACCAACAACATCCTCAAGCCGTCGGACGGCAAGCCGGTGACCATGCCCACCCAGGACATGATCATCGGTCTCTACTCGCTGACGCGGCTTGAAGAGGACGTGACCGGGACTGGGCGGGCGTTCTCCTCGATGTCCGAGGCGCAGATGGCCTACGACAAGGGCGAGCTCGACCTGCAGGCGCGGATCCAGATTCGGCTGAACAACATCGTCCCGCCGGAGGACTACCCCGTTCCCGAGGACTGGCAGCCCGGCCAGCCGCTACGGATGGAAACCACCCTCGGCCGCTGCATCTTCAACGACACGCTGCCGGCGGACTTCCCGTTCGTCAACTACAGCGTGGGCAAGAAGCAGCTTTCGCTCATCGTCAACTCGCTCGCCGAGACGTACCCGAAGGTGAAGGTGGCGGCCGCGCTCGACGCGCTCAAGGACGCCGGCTTCCACTGGGCGACCCGGTCCGGCGTGACGATCGGCATCGAGGACGTCGTGGCCCCGCCGAACAAGGCGGCCATCCTCGACGGCTACGAGCGGCGCGCCGACAAGGTGCAGCGCGAGTACGAGCGCGGCCTGATCACCGACGACGAGCGCCGTCAGGAGCTCATCGAGATCTGGACGCACGCGACCGCCGAGGTTGCCCAGGACATGGAGAACGCCTTCCCGGCCACCAACCCGGTCTGGATGATGGTCAACTCCGGCGCCCGCGGTAACCCCATGCAGGTCCGGCAGATCGCCGGCATGCGCGGCCTGGTGTCGAACCCGAAGGGCGAGACGATCCCGCGCCCGATCAAGTCCTCCTTCCGCGAGGGCCTGACCGTGCTCGAGTACTTCATCTCCACCCACGGCGCCCGTAAGGGCCTCGCCGACACCGCGCTGCGGACCGCCGACTCCGGGTACCTGACCCGGCGTCTGGTGGACGTGGCCCAGGACGTCATCGTCCGCGAAGAGGACTGCGGCACCGACCGCCGGTTCCCGATGCAGATCGCGCAGAAGGGCGCCGACGGCGTCCTGCGCAAGCTGGACAACATCGAGAACACCGGCACCGGCCGTACCCTCTCCGAGGACGTCGTCGGGACGGACGGCACCGTGCTCGCGCAGGGCGGCGAGGACACCACGGAAACCATGATCGACCGCCTGGTCGAGCTGGGCATCGAGATGGTCCGGGTGCACAACGTGCTGGTCTGCGAGGCGAAGACCGGTCTCTGCGCCAAGTGCTACGGCCGCTCGCTCGCCGCCGGCAAGCGGGTGGACGTGGGCGAGGCGGTCGGCATCGTCGCCGCGCAGTCCATCGGCGAGCCCGGCACCCAGCTGACGATGCGTACCTTCCACACCGGTGGTGTGGCGGGCGCGGACATCACCCACGGTCTGCCGCGCATCACCGAGCTGTTCGAGGCCCGTATCCCCAAGGGCATGGCTCCGATCAGCGAGGTCGCTGGCCGGGTCAAGATCGAGGAGACGGAGAAGACCAGGAAGATCGTCATCGTTCCCGATGACGGTGCCGAAGAGGTCGCCTACCAGGTCCCGATGCGCTCCCGGCTGCTGGTCAGCGACGGCGGGCACGTGAGCGTGGGCCAGCAGCTCATCGCCGGCGCGGTCAACCCGCACGAGGTGCTCCGCATCCTCGGCTCCCGCGCGGTGCAGCAGCACCTGGTGGCCGAGGTGCAGAACGTGTACCGGTCGCAGGGTGTGTCGATCCACGACAAGCACATCGAGATCATCATCCGCCAGATGCTCAAGCGGGTGAACGTCCTGGAGTCCGGCGACACCGAACTGCTGCCCGGCGAACTGGTCGAGCGGCCGAAGTTCGAGAATGTCAACCGGGCCGTGGTGAACGACGGCGGCACCCCGGCCTCTGGCCGCCCGGTGCTCATGGGTATCACCAAGGCGTCGCTGGCCACCGAGTCGTGGCTGTCGGCGGCCTCCTTCCAGGAGACGACGCGGGTGCTCACCGACGCGGCGATCCACGCCAAGTCGGACTCGCTGCTCGGCCTCAAGGAGAACGTGATCATCGGCAAGCTCATCCCGGCCGGCACCGGCATGCCGGTGTACCGGAACATCCGGGTCGAGCCCACCGACGACGCGCGGAGCACGGCTTACCCGGCCACCTCCTACCAGGAGGCACCGGAGGGCTACCCGTTCGGTCAGGGCACCGGCGAGGCGGTTCCGCTGGAGGACCTCGACTACGGGGCCTACAACAGGTAAGCGGCGGGGGGACGGGGGAGCGAACCAGCCTTCCCTGCCTGCAGCTAACCGCAAGGTGCGCCAACGCGAGCGGCCGCTCCCCTCGGGGAGCGGCCGCTCGCGGCGCGTTCACGGTCAAATCTTTAAGCTCATACCGAACGGGCCGTTGCTTCGCTACCGGCAGTTAGCGCACTACGTCCGCGCAAGGCTCGGGGAACCGGTATCCTTGGTTTAGGAAAGCCGTGCGAGTGACCATAGTCAGCTAACCGGGAGACGATCCCTCGTCTTCCGGTTGATTTGGTCGGTCGGGCATACGGGTGGTACCTTTTACATTCGTGCCCGTCTCCGCGCGGGTGCCTGCGTGTCAGCAGACAGCGAGACGTTGGGCCACTGTGCTTACAGCACGATGGCACCGTTACGGGTGGCTGCGCCGCTGACCGTGTGGACTCTCTCCCAAACGCAGTCCAGATCTAGACGGGTATGGGCTGCTGATCACCGAGAAGGTATTGCCGTCTGCCGAAGGCAGAGCGCGACACACCCGACCTCGGGGGTCGGAGGAGAGCGGAAACTCGCAGGTCAGACGGGTGGAAACGGCGGGAAACCGACGGAATTCTGACTCGCCACTGAGTGGCCCGAAACCGGGAGAGCCGGTGGCGAGCACGCGAGCTTGACAGTAGGAACACGACGGGAAGACGGAGACTCGGTTGCCCACGATCCAGCAGCTGGTCCGCAAGGGCCGGCAGGACAAGGTGTCGAAGAACAAGACGCCGGCGCTCAAGCAGAGCCCGCAGCGCCGTGGTGTGTGCACGCGCGTCTACACGACCACGCCCAAGAAGCCGAACTCGGCGCTTCGCAAGGTCGCCCGCGTCCGGCTGACCAGCCAGATCGAGGTCACCGCCTACATCCCGGGCGTGGGACACAACCTGCAGGAGCACTCGATCGTGCTGGTCCGCGGCGGCCGTGTCCGCGACCTGCCGGGTGTCCGCTACAAGATCATCCGCGGTTCGCTGGACACCCAGGGCGTCCGCAACCGCAAGCAGGCTCGCAGCCGCTACGGCGCGAAGAAGGAGAAGAGCTGAGATGCCCCGTAAGGGTCCCGCGTCGAAGCGGCAGCTAGTCACCGACCCGGTGTACGGCTCGCCGCTCGTTACCGCGCTCGCCAACAAGGTGCTCAAGGACGGGAAGCGCTCGCTCGCCGAGCGCACCGTCTACGGGGCGCTCGAGGGCTGCCGTGAGAAGAACGGCAACGACCCCGTGGTCACCCTCAAGCGGGCGCTGGACAACGTCAAGCCGACCCTCGAGGTTCGCAGCCGCCGCGTCGGTGGCGCCACCTACCAGGTGCCGGTGGAGGTGCGGGCGTCCCGCAGCACCACCCTGGCCCTGCGCTGGATCGTGCTGTACGCCCGCGCGCGCCGCGAGAAGACCATGACCGAGCGGCTGATGAACGAGTTGCTCGACGCCAGCAACGGCCTTGGCGCCAGCGTCAAGCGCCGCGAGGACACGCACAAGATGGCGGAGTCCAACAAGGCCTTCGCGCATTACCGCTGGTAACACCCAGACCGCCGAGCAATCTAGTACTAAGGACGCTTAACGTGGCCACCACGACCGCCGCAGACCTCGCCAGGGTCCGAAACATCGGGATCATGGCGCACATCGACGCGGGCAAGACGACGACGACCGAGCGGATCCTCTTCTACACCGGCATCAACTACAAGATCGGTGAAGTCCACGATGGCGCCGCCACCATGGACTGGATGCCCCAGGAGCAGGAGCGCGGCATCACGATCACGTCCGCCGCGACCACCACATCCTGGCTGGACCACACGATCAACATCATCGACACGCCCGGCCACGTCGACTTCACCGTCGAGGTGGAGCGCTCCCTGCGGGTGCTCGGCGGCGCGGTCGCGGTGTTCGACGCGGTGGCCGGCGTTGAGCCGCAGTCCGAGACCGTCTGGCGGCAGGCCAACAAGTACGACGTGCCCCGGATTTGCTTCGTCAACAAGATGGACCGGGTCGGCGCCGAGTTCCACCGCTGCGTGGAGATGATCTCCAGCCGCCTCGGTGCGACTCCGCTCGTCGTCCAGCTCCCGTGGGGTGTCGAGGCCGACTTCCGCGGCGTGATCGACCTCATTGAGATGAAGGCGCTGCTGTGGACGACCGAGGGTAAGGGCGACAAGTACGACGTCGTCGACATCCCGGCCGACCACGCGGAGGCCGCTCGCGAGTGGCGCGACAAGCTGCTCGAGACCATCGCCGAGAACGACGACGAGATGATGGAGATGTACCTGGGCGGCGAGGAGCCGGCGCAGGAGCAACTCGTCGCGGCGATCCGCCGGGCGACCCTGACCTCCTCCATCACCCCGGTGCTGTGCGGCACGGCCTTCAAGAACAAGGGCGTGCAGCCGATGCTGGACGCGATCGTCGCCTACCTGCCGTCCCCGCTGGACATCCCGTCCATCAAGGGCCACGCGGTGGGCAACGAGGAGGAGGCCGTCGAGCGGCACGCCGACCCGGACGAGCCGTTCTCCGCCCTGGCCTTCAAGATCATGGCGGACCCGCACCTGGGCAAGCTCACCTACATCCGCATCTACTCCGGCACCCTGGAGACCGGCACGCAGGTGCTGAACTCCATCAAGGGCCGCAAGGAGCGGATCGGCAAGATCTACCAGATGCACGCGAACAAGCGCGAGGAGCGCCCGTCCGCGGCCGCTGGCGCGATCGTCGCGGTCATGGGCCTGAAGGACACCACGACCGGCGACACGCTGTGCGACACGGCCAAGCCGGTGATCCTGGAGTCCATGACCTTCCCGGCGCCCGTCATCAACGTGGCGATCGAGCCGAAGACCAAGGGCGACCAGGAGAAGCTGGGCACCGCGATCCAGCGGCTCGCCGAGGAGGACCCGACCTTCCAGGTCAGGACCGACGAGGAGACCGGCCAGACGATCATCGCGGGCATGGGCGAGCTGCACCTTGAGGTGCTGGTCGACCGGATGCGCCGCGAGTTCAAGGTCGAGGCGAACATCGGCCGCCCGCAGGTGGCCTACCGCGAGACCGTGCGCAAGAAGGTCGAGAAGGTCGAGTACACGCACAAGAAGCAGACCGGTGGTTCCGGTCAGTTCGGCAAGGTGCTCATCAACCTTGAGCCGACCGGCGGCGACGGCGGCGGCTACGAGTTCGAGAACAAGGTGACCGGCGGCCGCATCCCGCGGGAGTACATCCCGTCGGTGGACGCAGGGTGCCAGGAAGCCGCCGAGTTTGGCGTGCTGGCTGGGTTCCCGATGGTCGACATCAAGGTGACGCTGCTCGACGGCGCCTACCACGAGGTGGACTCCTCGGAGCTCGCCTTCAAGATCGCTGGCTCGATGGCCTTCAAGAAGGCCGCCGCGCTGGCTAACCCGGTTCTGCTCGAGCCCGTGATGAGCGTCGAGGTCACCACCCCTGAGGACTACATGGGTGAAGTGATCGGCGACCTCAACAGCCGGCGCGGTCAGATCCAGGCCATGGAGGAACGAACCGGGGCCCGGGTGGTCAAGGCTCTCGTCCCGCTGTCCGAGATGTTCGGTTACGTCGGCGACCTGCGCAGCAAGACGCAGGGCCGGGCGAACTACAGCATGCAGTTCGACTCGTACGCCGAGGTGCCGCCGAACATCGCCAAGGAGATCATCGCCAAGGCGCGCGGCGAGTAACTCGTAGCACGCACCAGCGCAAAACGAACCCAGAATCACTCCAGACCCACCGCAGTGGGCCGGATCGCAACGAGGAGATACCAGTGGCGAAGGCAAAGTTCCAGCGGACTAAGCCGCACGTCAACATCGGCACCATCGGCCACATCGACCACGGTAAGACGACCCTGACCGCGGCGATCACCAAGGTGCTGCACGACAAGTACCCGGATGTCAACCCCTTCTACGCGTTCGACCAGATCGACAACGCGAAGGAAGAGAAGGAACGCGGCATCACGATCTCGATCTCGCACGTCGAGTACCAGACCGAGAAGCGGCACTACGCGCACGTTGACTGCCCGGGTCACGCGGCCTACGTCAAGAACATGATCACCGGCGCCGCCCAGATGGACGGTGCGATCCTCGTGGTCGCCGCCACCGACGGCCCGATGCCGCAGACCCGCGAGCACGTGCTGCTCGCCCGTCAGGTCGGCGTGCCGTACATCGTGGTCGCGCTCAACAAGTGCGACATGGTGGACGACGAGGAGATCCTCGAGCTCGTCGAGCTTGAGGTCCGTGAGCTGCTCACCCAGTACGAGTTCCCGGGCGACGACGTCCCGGTCGTGCGCGTGGCGGCCGCTCCGGCGCTGCAGGGCGACGCGAAGTGGGGCGAGTCGGTCCTCGAGCTGATGAACGCCGTCGACGACGCGATCCCCGAGCCGGTGCGCGAGGTCGAGAAGCCGTTCCTGATGCCGGTCGAGGACGTGTTCTCGATCACCGGCCGCGGCACCGTGGTGACCGGCCGGATCGAGCGCGGTGTCATCCACACCGGCGAGACCGTCGACATCATCGGCATCAAGGAGAAGCACACCTCCACCACCGTCACCGGTGTGGAGATGTTCCGCAAGCTCCTCGACGAGGGCCAGGCGGGCGACAACGTCGGCCTCCTGCTCCGCGGCATCAAGCGCGAGGACGTTGAGCGCGGCCAGGTCATCATCAAGCCGGGCACCAACACCCCGCACACCGAGTTCGAGGGCCAGGTCTACATCCTGTCCAAGGAGGAGGGCGGCCGCCACACGCCGTTCTTCAACAACTACCGGCCGCAGTTCTACTTCCGTACCACCGACGTGACCGGCGTGGTCACGCTGCCGGAGGGCACGGAGATGGTGATGCCGGGTGACCGTACCGACATGACGGTGCAGCTCATCCAGCCCATCGCCATGGAGGACGGCCTGAAGTTCGCGATCCGCGAGGGTGGCCGCACCGTCGGCGCCGGCCGGGTCGTCAAGATCCTCAAGTAGTTCGGCTGTTGCGGCGCAGTGCGCTGACCGGGCAAAACCCGCCCGGCCAGCGCACGTGTAAGCCGGGGGACACCCCCCGGACCCCGGGCCGCCTAAGGCCCGGGGCGCCGCAACTTTCTATGTCTGGCCCAGGAAGGTTCCCCCTTCCTGGGAACCCCCGGCTGCGGGGCCTACCGATGGCCCCGCGGTTGCGGTGGTTCAGGGAGGTAACCCTGAGCGTCCGTGGCTGCGGGGTATGGGGCGCCGCAAACGTGACAGCGGCACGATAAGAGAAGTAGAGGAACCGAGGCCACTATGGCGGGACAGAAGATCCGCATCCGGCTCAAGGCATATGACCACGAGGTCATCGACAGCTCGGCGCGGAAGATCGTCGACACGGTGACCCGTACCGGCGCTAAGGTCGCCGGCCCCGTGCCGCTGCCTACCGAGAAGAACGTGTACTGCGTCATCCGCTCGCCGCACAAGTACAAGGACTCGCGCGAGCACTTCGAGATGCGGACGCACAAGCGGTTGATCGACATCATCGACCCGACGCCGAAGACGGTCGACTCGCTCATGCGGCTCGACCTTCCGGCCGGCGTCTACATCGAGATCAAGCTCTGAGGACTCACTGATCATGGCAATGACAGGGATCCTGGGCACCAAGCTTGGCATGACCCAGGTCTTCGACGAAACCGGACAGGTAGTGCCTGTCACGGTGGTGCAGGCCGGCCCGTGCGTCGTCACGGCCGTCCGCACCCCGGACAACGACGGCTACTCCGCTGTCCAGATTGGCTTCGGGGAGATCAACCCCCGCAAGGTCACCAAGCCGGTGGCCGGCCTTTTTGAGAAGGCGGGCGTCACGCCGCGCCGCTACGTCGCCGAGATCCGCACCGAGGGCGCGTCCGAGTACACGCTCGGCCAGGAGCTGACGGCCGAGCTGTTCGCGGCGGGCCAGCGGGTTGACGTGACCGGCAAGTCCAAGGGCAAGGGCACCGCCGGCGTCATGAAGCGGCACGGCTTCAAGGGCCTGTCCGCCTCGCACGGCACGCAGCGCAAGCACCGCTCGCCCGGCTCGATCGGCGCGTGCGCCACGCCGGCCCGCGTCTTCAAGGGCGTGCGGATGGCCGGCCGGATGGGCGCTGAGCGGACGACCGTGCAGAGCCTGACCGTGCACGCCGTGGACGGCGACAAGAACCTGATCCTCATCAAGGGTGCGGTTCCCGGCCCGCGTGGCGGGCTTGTCGTGGTGCGCTCCGCGGTGCGAGAGGGGAACTGATGAGCACCGTCAACGTCGTCTCGCCGGCGAACGAAGAGGCCGGGACCGCGGAACTGCCCGAGGCGATCTTCGCCGCCAAGGTGAACGTGCCGCTGATGCACCAGGTCGTGGTGGCGCAGCGCGCAGCCTCCCGGCAGGGCACCCACGCCACCAAGACCCGCGGCATGGTCAGCGGCGGTGGCAAGAAGCCGTACCGCCAGAAGGGCACCGGCCGGGCCCGCCAGGGTTCGACCCGCGCACCGCAGTTCACCGGCGGTGGCGTCTCGCACGGCCCCGTGCCGCGTGACTACAGCCAGAAGACGCCGAAGAAGATGAAGGCCGCGGCGCTGCGCGGCGCGCTGTCCGACCGGGCGGCGAACGAGCGCGTGTACGTCGTCACCTCGTTCGTCGAGGGCGACCTGCCGAAGACCAAGGACGCGCTGGCCCTGCTGAACAAGGTCACCGACGGTGCCACCAGGAACGTGCTGGTCGTCACCTCCCGCGACGACGAGCTCAGCTGGAAGTCACTGCGCAACGTGCCCTTCGTGCACCTGCTCGCCGAGGACCAGCTCAACACCTACGACGTGCTCGCCAGCGATTACGTGGTCTTCACCCAGGCCGCGCTGGGCGCGTTCGTGGAAAGGGGCTCAGAGTGAAGGTCTACAACCCCCGGGACATCCTGCTGCGCCCGGTTGTCTCTGAGAAGAGCTACGGCCTTCTCGATGAGGGCAAGTACACGTTCGTGGTCGCGCCCGACGCCAACAAGACGCAGATCAAGCAGGCGGTCGAGGAAGTGTTCCGGGTCAAGGTGACCGGCGTGAACACGCTCAACCGGCAGGGCAAGCGGCGGCGTACCCGGTCCGGCTGGGGCAAGCGCGTGGACACCAAGCGCGCCATCGTGACCCTGGCCGACGGTGACCGGATCGACATCTTCGGCGGACCGGTTAGTTAGGAGAAGCAGGTGGCAATCCGTAAGTACAAGCCGACCACCCCGGGTCGGCGCGGCGCCAGCGGCTCCGACTTCTCCGAGATCACCCGGAGCGAGCCGGAGAAGTCGCTGGTCCGTCCGCTGCACAGCAAGGGCGGCCGGAACGTTCACGGGCGGGTCACCGTCCGGCACCAGGGCGGCGGCCACAAGCGTGCCTACCGCCTGATCGACTTCCGGCGGCACGACAAGGACGGCGTCCCGGCCAAGGTCGCGCACATCGAGTACGACCCGAACCGCACCGCCCGCATCGCGCTGCTCCACTACATGGACGGCGAGAAGCGCTACATCCTGGCCCCGCAGGGACTGCAGCAGGGTGACCGGGTCGAGAACGGCCCGGGCGCGGACATCAAGCCAGGCAACGCGCTGCCCCTGCGGTCGATCCCGACCGGCACCGTGATCCACGCGATCGAGATGCGGCCCGGTGGCGGCGCCAAGATCGCGCGGTCCGCCGGCTCCGGTGTCCAGTTGCTGGCCAAGGAAGGCGCGTACGCAACGCTCCGCATGCCGTCCGGTGAAATCCGCCGGGTGTCCATCGAGTGCCGCGCGACCGTCGGCGAGGTCGGCAACGCCGAGCAGGGCAACATCAAGCTCGGCAAGGCCGGCCGTAACCGCTGGAAGGGCAAGCGCCCGTCCGTGCGAGGCGTCGCGATGAACCCGATCGACCACCCGCATGGTGGTGGCGAGGGCAAGAGCTCCGGTGGTCGCCACCCGGTCAGCCCCTGGGGCAAGCCGGAAGGCCGGACGCGTCACGAGAACAAGCCCAGTGACCGACTGATCAGCCGCCGCCGTAGCCGCGGCAAGAACAAGCGGTAGGAGCAAGCGCCGATGCCTCGTAGCCTGAAGAAGGGGCCCTTCGTCGACGACCACCTGATCAAAAAGGTGGACGTGCAGAACGAAAAGGGCACCAAGACTGTTATCAAGACCTGGTCGCGGCGATCCATGATCGTTCCGGCGATGCTCGGTCACACCATCGCCGTCCACGACGGCCGCAAGCACATCCCGGTGTTCATCACCGAGTCGATGGTCGGGCACAAGCTCGGAGAGTTCGCCCCCACGCGGACCTTCCGCAGCCATGTCAAGGACGACCGGCGCAGCCGGCGATAAGCCTGAGAAGAGGGAAAACACCAATGGAAGCCAAGGCTAGGGCGCGGTACGTGCGCGTCACGCCGCAGAAGGCGCGCCGGGTGGTGGACCTGATCCGCGGGCTGCCCGCCGACCAGGCGCAGGCGGTGCTGCAGTTCGCACCGCAGGCCGCGAGCGACACGATCGGCAAGGTCCTTGCCAGCGCGATCGCCAATGCCGACAACATCGCAGGCCGGGACCGGGGCATGCTCTGGGTCTCCCGGGCCTACGTCGACGAGGGCCCGACGCTCAAGCGGTTCCGGCCGCGGGCGCAAGGCCGCGGATACCGGATCAACAAGCGGACGAGCCACATCACGGTCATCGTGTCCGACGACACCGAGGGAGGGAACCGCTAGTGGGACAGAAGGTTAACCCGCATGGGTTCCGCCTGGGCATCACCACCGACTTCAAGAGCCGCTGGTATGCGGAGAAGAAGTACAAGGACTACGTGGCCGAGGACGTGGCGATCCGCCGCATGCTCGCCAAGGGCATGGAGCGGGCCGGCATCTCCAACGTCGAGATCGAGCGGACCACGGACCGGGTGCGGGTGGACATCAACACCGCGCGCCCGGGCATCGTGATCGGCCGCCGCGGCGCGGAGGCCGACCGGATCCGGGGCGACCTGGAGAAGCTCACCGGCAAGCAGATCCAGCTCAACATCCTTGAGGTCAAGAACCCCGAGATTGACGCGCAGCTCGTCGCGCAGGGCGTGGCCGAGCAGCTGTCGAGCCGGGTCTCCTTCAGCCGGGCGATGCGCAAGGCCATGCAGAGCGCGATCAAGGGCGGCGCGAAGGGCATCCGGGTGCAGTGCTCCGGGCGTCTGGGCGGCGCCGAGATGTCGCGCAGCGAGTTCTACCGCGAGGGCCGGGTGCCGCTGCACACGCTGCGTGCGGACATCGACTACGGGTTCTACGAGGCGCGCACCACGTTCGGCCGCATCGGCGTCAAGGTCTGGATCTACAAGGGCGACGCCCCGCCGACGCGCGCGGCCCGCGAGCAGCAGCAGGCCGCGCTCCGCGCTGCCGGGGCGCGCGCCGGCGGACGCCCGCAGCAGGACCGGCCGCGCCGCAGGGCGAACCGCCCCGACAACCGCAGCGACCGTCCCGAGCGGAGTTCCGCCCCCGCGGCGGAGCCGCAGGCGGACACCTCTGGGGAGGGCTAAGCAATGCTGATTCCGCGTAAGGTCGCGCACCGCAAGCAGCACCGTCCGCACCGGACTGGTGCCGCGAGCGGTGGCACCCGCGTCACGTTCGGCGAGTTCGGCATTCAGGCCCTTGAGCACGCCTACGTGACCAACCGCCAGATCGAGGCGGCCCGTATCGCGATGACCCGGCACATCCGCCGTGGCGGCAAGGTGTGGATCAACATCTACCCCGACCGCCCGCTGACCAAGAAGCCGGCCGAGACGCGCATGGGGTCCGGTAAGGGCTCACCCGAGTGGTGGATCGCCAACGTCAAGCCGGGCCGGGTCAGGTTCGAGCTGTCCGGCGTTGCCGAGCCGGTGGCCCGCGAGGCGCTGCGCCGCGCGATCCACAAGCTCCCGATGAAGTGCAAGATCGTCACGCGAGAGATGGTGGAGGGCTGATGGCTACGGGCCTGACCGCCTCCGAGCTGCGCTCCTCGACTCCGGAGGAGCTCGTCAGCAAGCTGGCCGAGGCGAAGGAAGAGCTGTTCAACCTTCGCTTCCAGAGCGCAACTGGCCAGCTGGAGAGCCACGGCCGCCTGCGTGCCGTGCGCAAGGAGATTGCCCGCATCTACACCGTGCTGCGGGAGCGTGAGCTCGGCATCATCAGCGATGTCGAGGACGAGACAGCGGATGTCGAAGGGAGCGCGAAATGAGCACCAACCCGGCAGAGACGGTTGCCGAGGCGGCTGCCGAAACCCGCCCTTACCGGAAGACCCGCGAGGGCCTCGTGGTCAGCGACAAGATGGACAAGACCGTCGTCGTCGCGGTGGAAGACCGCGTGAAGCACCCCAAGTACGGCAAGGTTATGCGCCGTACGAAGAAGTACAAGGCACACGACGAGAAGAACGAGTGCGGTATCGGCGACCGCGTCCTCCTGATGGAGACCCGGCCGCTGTCCGCCACCAAGCGGTGGCGGGTTGCCGAGATCCTCGAGCGGGCCAAGTAACGAGCCCTTAGGGGCTCGCAGGCCATCAGGTTATGGACGAATCCGCCGGCGAACACACCGGCGTGACGAAGCAGGAGTTGACGTGATCCAGCAGGAGTCGCGGCTTAAGGTCGCCGACAACACGGGTGCCAAGGAGATCCTGTGCATCCGCGTGCTCGGCGGCAGCGGCCGGCGATACGCGGGCATCGGTGACGTCATCGTGGCGACCGTCAAGGACGCGCTGCCCGGGGCTGGCGTCAAGAAGGGCGACGTCGTCAAGGCGGTCGTAGTGCGTACCCGCAAGGAGCGCCGCCGCGCAGACGGTTCCTACATCCGCTTCGACGAGAACGCCGCCGTCCTGATCAGGGACGGCGGGGATCCGCGTGGCACCCGCATCTTCGGCCCGGTGGGCCGTGAGCTGCGTGAGAAGCGCTTTATGCGGATCATCTCGCTGGCGCCGGAGGTGCTCTAAATGAAGATCAAAAAGGGTGACCACGTGGTCGTTCTAGCCGGCAAGGACAAGGGCGCAACGGGCCAGGTCATCGCGGCCTTCCCGGCGACCAGCAAGGTCGTTGTCGAGGGCGTGAACATGGTCAAGAAGAACAAGAAGGTGACCAACCCGGGCGGGCGCAGTGCCAACGAAGGCGGCATCGTCACCCAGGAGGCGCCGATCCACGTGAGCAACGTGGCGCTCGTCGACCCAGAGACCAAGCGCCCCGCACGGGTGGGTTACCAGATCAACGAGGACGGCACGAAGGTCCGCGTTCTGCGTCCGAGCGGGAAGGAAGTCTGATGGCGACCGAGGCACCGGCGGCTCCGGCACTGCCCCGGCTGAAGGAAAAGTACCGCGGCGAGATCGCGCCGGCCATGAAGGACGAGTTCGGGTACGCCAACGTGATGCAGATCCCGGGGCTTACCAAGATCGTCGTGAACATGGGCGTGGGCGAGGCGGCCCGGGACGCGAAGCTGATCGACGGCGCCGTCCGGGACCTGGCCGCGATTACCGGGCAGAAGCCCGCCGTGGCGCGCGCCAAGAAGTCCATCGCCCAGTTCAAGCTGCGCGAGGGCATGCCGATCGGCGCGCACGTGACGCTGCGCGGCGACCGGATGTGGGAGTTCCTCGACCGGCTGCTCGCCACCGCCCTGCCGCGCATCCGCGACTTCCGCGGCCTGAACCCCGGGCAGTTCGACGGCCAGGGGAACTATACCTTCGGCCTGACCGAGCAGGTCATGTTCCACGAGATCGACCCGGACAAGGTCGACCGGCAGCGGGGGATGGACATCACCCTCGTCACCACCGCCACGACCGACGACGAGGGCCGGGCGCTGCTCCGGCGCCTTGGCTTCCCGTTCGCCGAGGCGGGCTCGCTGCCCGTGAAGGCGCGCAAGAAGAAGTCCGGCCCGGGTACGCGCTCTGGGAAGAGGTAGGAAATGGCTAAGAAGGCGCTGGTCGTCAAGGCGAACCGCAAGCCGAAGTTCGAAGTCCGGGGCTACACGCGGTGCACCCGCTGTGGCCGCCCGCGTGCCGTCTACCGGAAGTTCGGCCTGTGCCGGGTGTGCTTCCGCACGATGGCGCACCGCGGCGAACTGCCCGGCATCACGAAGTCCAGCTGGTAACAGGTAATAATTCTCTACGCGCCGTAGGTCCGGGTACTACGAACCTTATTCTTTTGGCGCTTACCGTCAGGTGAAAGCCTGCGGTAGGGGCAAAAGAATAAGATTCGCCGGAAACCGCGGCGAGGAAGGCCAAACGGCCATGTCAATGACCGACCCAATCGCGGACATGCTGACCCGTCTGCGTAACGCCAACTCGGCGTACCACGACACCGTGGGCATGCCGTACTCCAAGATCAAGTCGCACATCGCGGAGATCCTCCAGCAGGAGGGCTACATCGCGAGTTGGCGGGTCGAGGACGCCGAAGTCGGCAAGAACCTCGTGATCACGCTGAAGTACGGCAACACGCGCGAGCGCTCGATCGCGGGCATCAAGCGGGTCTCCAAGCCCGGCCTGCGCGTGTATGCGAAGAAGGACAACCTGCCCCGGGTGCTCGGCGGGCTCGGCGTCGCGATCATCTCGACGTCCGGCGGCCTGATGACCGACAAGCAGGCCAAGAGGACCGGGGTGGGCGGGGAAGTCCTCGCCTACGTCTGGTAAGGGAGGGGAGGATAAGTTATGTCACGCATCGGACGTCTCCCCATTCCCGTTCCCAGCGGAGTGGACGTGGCCATCGAGGGCCAGGCGGTTAGCGTCAAGGGCCCGAAGGGCTCCCTGAGCCTTGTCGTGGCCGAGCCGATCACCGTGGTGCGGGAGGACGAGGTCCTCCGGGTCACCCGGCCGAACGACGAGGGCAACATCCGCGCGCTGCACGGCCTGTCCCGGACGCTCATCGCCAACATGGTGACCGGCGTTACCACCGGGTTCAGCAAGACGCTGGAGATCGTCGGCGTCGGTTACCGCGTCGCGGCGAAGGGCAGGGACCTCGAGTTCTCGCTCGGTTTCAGCCACCCCGTCGTCGTCACGCCGCCCGAGGGCATCACCTTCCGCGTCGAGGCACCGACCAGGTTCGTGGTCGAGGGAATCGACAAGCAACTGGTCGGCGAGACCGCCGCGCGGATCCGCAAGCTCCGCAAGCCCGACCCGTACAAGGCCAAGGGCGTGCGCTACCAGGGCGAAGTCATCCGCCGCAAGGTCGGGAAGGCTGGTAAGTAGTCATGGCTGGTACCCAGGCCAAGAGGTCATCAATCGAATACGCCTCCGGGCGGGTCGGTCCGCGCACCGCGGCCAAGACCCGGGCCCGGGTCCGGCGCCATCTGCGGGTCCGCAAGCGGGTCACCGGCGACGCGGCGCGTCCGCGCCTGGTCGTCAACCGCTCCGCGAAGCACATCTTCGTGCAGGTCGTGGACGACACCGCGGGCCGTACCCTGGCGTCGGCGTCCACCCTGGACGCGTCCGTCAAGACCGCCGAGGGCGACAAGACGGCCAAGGCCAAGCTTGTCGGTGCCCTGATCGCCGAGCGGGCGCGGGAAGCGGGCATCTCCGCCGTGGTTTTCGACCGCGGCGGCTACCAGTACCACGGCCGCGTGGCCGCGCTCGCGGACAGTGCGCGGGAAGCCGGGCTGACGCTGTGACGCCGGGCAACATCATGAGGAGGAACAGCTAATGCCAGGAGGTCCGCGGCGCGGCGGCCAGGGCGGTGGTGAGCGGCGCGAGCGCCGTGACGACCGGCGTGGCAGTTCGGCCGAGAAGCAGACCGTCTACCTGGAGCGCGTGGTGACCATCAACCGCGTGGCCAAGGTAGTCAAGGGTGGTCGCCGGTTCAGCTTTACCGCGCTTGTCGTGGTGGGCGACGGCAACGGCATGGTCGGCGTCGGTTACGGCAAGGCCAAGGAAGTGCCCGCCGCGATCGCCAAGGGCGTGGAAGAGGCCAAGAAGCACTTCTTCCGGGTGCCGCGCATCGCCACCACGATCCCGCACACGGTGCGGGGCGAGGCGGCGGCCGGCGTGGTGCTGCTGAAGCCGGCTAGCCAGGGTACCGGCGTCATCGCCGGCGGCCCGGTCCGCGCCGTGCTTGAGTGCGCGGGGATCGGCGACGTGCTGTCGAAGTCGCAAGGCTCGTCCAACCCGATCAACGTCGTGCACGCCACCGTGGCCGCGCTCAAGGGCCTGAGCCGTCCGGAAGAGATCGCGGCCAAGCGCGGCCTGCCGATCGAGGACGTGGCGCCGAAGGCGATGCTCGCGGCGCGGGCCGCGGCCGCGGCCGGCGCGGGCGCGTAGGAGGAGGGGAAACCGATGGCTCAGCTCAAGGTGACCCAGATCAAGTCGAAGATCGGCGGGAACAGCACCCAGCACGGTGCGCTGCGCTCGCTCGGTCTGCGCAAAATCGGACAGTCGGTGGTCAAGCCGGATCGGCCCGAGTTCCGCGGGATGATCCACACCGTCCGCCACCTCGTCCGGGTAGAGGAAGTGGACTAGCCATGCTCAAGCTGCATGACCTGCGGCCGGCGCCGGGCGCCCGCAAGGAGAAGCAGCGGCTCGGCCGCGGCGAGGGCTCCAAGGGTAAGACGGCAGGCCGTGGTACGAAGGGCACCAAGGCCCGCTACCAGGTGCCCATGGGCTTTGAGGGCGGCCAGATGCCGTTGAGCCGGCGGCTGCCGAAGCTCAAGGGTTTCTCGAACGCCAAGTTCAAGACCGAGTACCAGATCGTCAACCTCGGGCGGCTCGCGGAGCTGTACCCGACGGGCGGCGAGGTGACGCCGGAGAACCTGGCCGCCAACGGCGCGGTTCGCGGCCGCGAGCTGGTCAAGGTGCTCGGCGACGGTGAACTGTCCGTCGCGCTGCGGGTGAGCGCGCATGCCGTCTCCGCGTCGGCTCGGCAGAAGATCGAGGCGGCGGGCGGAACGGTCACGCTGCTCGGTTAGCCTCAGTTAGGCCACGACAGTGGGTCGTACGCAGTACGCACTCAACAAGGCTGGCTCGTTCAAGGGCATGCCCCTTGGGCGAGCTAGCTGGTTGGGTGCGCCTGCGGGTAGGATACGGAAGCCGTTTATACGCAGGTTCCGCCGATGAAGAGGGATCACGCATGCTGACCGCGTTCATCCGGGCGTTCCGAACGCCCGACCTGCGCAAAAAGCTGCTTTTTACGCTTGGCATTATCGCCTTGTTCCGCTTCGGCTCGTCGCTGCCCGCCCCGGGCATCAACGAGGCGAACGTTTCGACATGCTCGAACGCCGCCGCCAACTCGGGCCTGGCGGGGACGCTGCAGATCGTCGACCTGCTGAGCGGCAACGCGCTCAAGTACATGTCGGTGTTCGCGCTCGGCATCATGCCGTACATCACCGCGAGCATCATCCTCCAGCTGCTCACCGTGGTCATCCCGCGGCTTGAGACCCTGAAGAACGAGGGTCAGGCCGGCCAGGCGAAGATCACGCAGTACACCAGGTACCTGACCGTTGGCCTCGCCATCCTCCAGTCAACCGGGTACGTCGAGCTCGCGCGCAGCGGCACGCTCTTCCCCAACTGCTCCGTGTCCGTCATTCCGGACTCGTCGGTTTTCCGCATCGCCACCATGGTGATCACCATGGTCGCGGGCACCGCGGTGATCATGTGGATGGGCGAGCTCATCACCGACCGCGGCATCGGCAACGGCATGTCCGTCATGATCTTCACGCAGGTTATCGCGGTCATCCCCGGCGAACTGCTGACGATCTTCCAGACCGACAAGGTCTTCACCGGGATTCTCTCGGTCATCGTCGTGTTCGTGGTCATCGCCTTCGTGGTGTTCATGGAACAGGCGCAGCGGCGCATCCCCGTGCAGTACGCGAAGCGGATGGTCGGGCGGCGGATGTACGGCGGCACGTCCACCTACATCCCGATGAAGGTCAACCAGGCCGGCGTCATCCCGGTCATCTTCGCGTCCAGCCTGCTGTACATCCCGCAGCTCGCGATCTCGCTGTTCGGCAACACGTCGAAGCCGCAGGGCTGGGTCTCGTGGATCCAGCGCTACATGGAGGTCGGGACCACCACCACGCTCTCGAACATGTGGCTGTACCTGGCCGCGTTCTTCGTCCTGATCCTCGCGTTCACCTTCTTCTACGTCTCGATCACCTTCAACCCCGTTGAAGTCGCGGACAACATGAAGAAGTACGGCGGCTTCATCCCGGGCATCAGACCAGGCCGGCCGACCGCCGAGTACCTCGGTTACGTGCTCAACCGGCTCACCACCCCCGGGTCGATCTACCTTGGCGTTGTCGCGCTCTTCCCGCTGATCGCGCTTGCGATGATCGGCGTGGGTAACCAGTTCCCGTTCAGCGGCGTGAGCCTGCTCATCATGGTCGGTGTTGGCCTTGACACGGTCAAGCAGATCGAGAGCCAGCTGCAGCAGCGTAACTACGAAGGCTTCCTGCGATAGTGCGCATCGTTCTCGTTGGGCCCCCCGGAGCGGGCAAGGGAACACAGGCCCATTTCATCGCGTCGCACCTGGCGATCCCCCGTATCTCGACTGGCGATATCTTTCGCTACAACGTCGCCAACAACACCGAACTCGGCGTCAAGGCCAAGGAATACATGGACCGCGGTGACCTCGTCCCCGACGAGATCACGGTGGCCATGGTCCGCGACCGGCTCGCCGAGGCGGACGCCAAGGCCGGCTTCCTGCTCGACGGCTTCCCGCGCAACGTGCCCCAGGCCGAGACGCTGAAGAAGATGCTGGCCGAGATGGACCAGAAGCTGACGGTGGTCCTTGAGCTCGTCGTCGACGAGGAGGAGGTCGTGCGACGGCTGTCCGGGCGGCGTACCTGCCGGCGGTGCCAGCGTGTATGGCACGTGCTGTACGAGCCGTCGTCCCTGCCGGGCACCTGCGATGACTGCGGCGGCGAGCTCTTCCAGCGGGATGACGACAAGGAAGACGTCATCCGGCACCGCCTTGAGGTCTATAACTCGCAGACCCAGCCGTTGATCGCGTTTTACGCCGACGAGGGCATCCTGGTGGGCATCGACGCCACCGGTCCCGTCGAAGAGGTACCCCAGCGCGCCCTGTTGGCACTGGAGCCGTACGTCCACTGACTCCCCGCGAACCGCGGGTCGTGCGGGGCGGAAGGGGATTCCCCTTCCGCCCCGCGCTTGTCTCGGCGGTTTGTCTCGGCGGTTACCGCGTCCAGGTTCCGGCTGCGGGCAGGTGCGCGCTCGCGGTCGCGGCGACGCGTCGCGGTAGATACCGTTGTATGCGGAGGGATGTCACATGCGGCTGCGGAAAGAACCCGGGATTCAGGTGAAGTCGCCTGAGCAGATTGGGCTGATGTACGCGGCGGGGCAGGTGGTCGCCAGGACGCTCACCGTCCTGAAGGAGGCCGTGGTGCCTGGCGTCACGACCGCCGAGCTCGACGCTATCGCGGAGCGGGAGATCCGGGCCGCCGGGGCTGTGCCGTCCTTCCTGGGGTACTTCGGATACCCCGCGTCGATCTGCACGTCGGTCAATGAGCAGGTCGTGCACGGGAT
>DAHWEX010000634.1 GCA_027326205.1 Actinomycetota bacterium | reverse complement strand
GCCGCCCGCGCAGGAACGCCCACGCGTACGGGGCGGCCATCAGGAACCCGCAGACGATGTAGGCGGCGAAGTACATGTGGATGTACTCGCTCCAGAACATCGGGTTGGCGAACAGCGCCGACCACGGGTGCACGTCGGTGGCCCGCCCGTCGACCAGGGTGAACCCGGTGGGGTGGTTCATCCAGCCGTTGACCGAGATGACGAACAGCGACCCGGCGACGCCCGCGATCGCGATGGGGATCCCGCTCGCGAAGTGCAGCCGGGGCGAGAGCCGGTCCCACCCGTACGCGTAGATCCCGATGAAGATCGCTTCGAGGAAGAACGAGAACCCCTCGAGCGTGAACCCGAGCCCGAAGACGTTACCGAAGTCCTGCATCCACACCGGCCACAGCAGCCCGAGTTCGAACGACAGGATCGTCCCGGTCACCACCCCGACCGCGAACAGGGCGAGCATGATCCGCGACCACCGGCGCGCGAGCGTCCGGTACAGCTCGTCCCCGGTGCGCAGGTACCGCCACTCGGCGACCAGGACGAGGACGGGGAACGCGATCCCGAAGCACACCAGCGGGATGTGCACGGCCAGCGACAGCGCCTGCATCTGCCGTGCTTCGTACAGGTAGTGCTGGTTGACAGCCACGCGTCCACCCTAAATGATCTACTACGGCCCGTAGTAAATCGGGGTGGCGGTAACGCGCGGGCCCGCTGGCGCGGTCAGCGGAACGCGGGTGAGCGGGGGACCGCCGCGGGCGCCCGGGACCGCAGCAGCGGCAGGTCGCGCGGCGCGATGACCGTGGACAAGACGATCGCCGACTCCGAGCGCGCCACCGACGCCGACGAGTCGATGCGCAGCAGCACCTGCTGCAGGTCGGCGTGCGAGGTCGCCGCCACCTTGCAGACCACGTCCGCCGACCCGGTGATCGCGTAGGCCTCGAGCACCGCGGGAATCGCCGCCAGGTCCGCCTGCACCGCGGCCAGCGCGCCCTGGGCGATCGACAGCGTGACGACCGCCAGCACGGTGAACCCGGCCGCCGCCACGTCGACCTCCGGGCCGTACCCGGTGATCACGCCGGCCTGCTCAAGCCGGCGCAGCCGGGACTCCACGGTCGCCCGTGCCACCCGGGCCAGCCGGGACAGTTCCAGCGCCCCGGCGCGCGGGTGCTCCCGCAGCGCCGTCACGAGCGCCAGGTCCAGCGCGTCAAGCTCGGCCATGGCGTCACCTGCCAGTAACGAAAAGAAGTAGTCAATCTGGCTAGCTTACAGCCGAGAAAGCCAGGCAGAATGCGCAACACGACTAGCACTGGATTGATTGGTTGACTAGCGAAGCAGCGACCCGTTCTGATGGCTCACGGTTGAGCCAGAGCAACGGAGGCACCCGATGGCGGTCAGCGAACTTCTCACCGACGGCGACCTGCTCACCGGCGTGGTCGCCCACGACACCAGCGCGGACCCGTTTCCCGTCACCGGCTGGGACGCGATCGTCTGGGCCTCAGGGAACGCCACGCAGGCGGCGCTGTACTTCCAGCTGGCCTTCGGGATGCGGCTTGAGGCGTACTCGGGCCCGGTCACCGGCAACCGCGACCACCACGCTTATGTGCTTAGAGCGGGAAACATCCGGTTTGTCATCAAGGGCGCGGTCAGCCCGGACAGCGCGATCGCCGACCACCACCGCAGGCACGGCGACGGCGTCATCGACGTGGCGCTCGAGGTGCCGGACGTCGACAAGTGCGTCGCCCACGCGAAGCAGGCCGGCGCGACCGTGCTGGCCGGGCCGCACGACGAGACCGACGCCGGCGGCACGGTCCGCACCGCCACCCTCAAGGCCTACGGCGATACCGTCCACACGCTCGTCGACCGCGGCCGCTACGCCGGCCCCTACCTGCCCGGTTACGTCAGGCGCGAGAGCCAGGCGGTGACGCCCGGGCCCGCCTTCATCGCGCTCGACCACGTCGTCGGCAACGTGGAACTCGGCGCCATGGACGAGTGGGTCGGGTTCTACAACCGGGTCATGGGCTTCACGAACATGGCCGAGTTCATCGGCGACGACATCGCCACCGAGTACTCCGCGCTGATGAGCAAGGTCGTCGCGAGCGGCGACCACCGGGTCAAGTTCCCGCTCAACGAGCCGGCCGAGGGCAAGCGCAAGTCCCAGATCGACGAGTACCTGGAGTTCTACCGGAGCCCCGGCGTGCAGCACCTGGCCCTGGCGACCGCCGACATCTGCGCCACCGTGGACGAACTGACCGCGCGCGGCGTGGAGTTCCTCGCCACCCCGGACAGCTACTACACCGACCCGGTGCTGCGCGGCCGGATCGGCGCGGTCCGCGTCCCCGTCGAGGAACTGCGCAAGCGCGGCATCCTCGTCGACCGAGACGAGGACGGCTACCTGCTGCAGATCTTCACCAAGCCGATCGGCGACCGGCCGACCGTGTTCTTCGAGTTCATCGAGCGGCACGGCTCGCTCGGCTTCGGCAAGGGCAACTTCCAGGCGCTGTTCGAGGCGATCGAGCGCGAGCAGGAACTGCGCGGCAACCTGTAACCGGGGATAAGTACGTCACTGACCGGTACCGACCGGTACTATCCGGTAATTCTACGGTACGGTCCCCGG
Source organism: Actinomycetota bacterium (assembly GCA_027326205.1). GTDB lineage: Bacteria > Actinomycetota > Actinomycetes > Streptosporangiales > Streptosporangiaceae > Trebonia. The sequence continues at coordinate 3,647 of DAHWEX010000634.1, read as the reverse complement.
GACGCCAGCGGTGTTCGGTTTTGTGCATGCACAAATTGGGACGGAGGTCCGCCGCGGCCGGAAGCGTGCCGGCCTCGTCGCCGTGGTGGCCAGGTCCGGGCTGCTACGCGCTGGTGGCGGGCGACAGCTCGCCGTACGGCCGGCCCGGGCCCCGGTCACGCAGCCAGAGGGTGAGCTGTACCCGGGAGGAGAGCCCGAGCTTGGCGAAGATGTGGTGGACGTGCGCGTCGACCGTGCGCTTGGAGATCACCAGCCGCACGGCGATCTCCCGGTTGGACAGCCCGCTCGCGACGAGCACGGCGATCTCCCGTTCGCGGGCGGTGAGGCCCTCGCCGGCCAGCCGGCCGCAGGTCTCGCCGGCGACGGGCCGGGGGTCCGGCAGGTCGGGCAGCGGATCGGTGTCGGCGAGGGCGAGCGCGGCGATCTGGCTGAGCGGCATGGTCGCGCCCGCGGCGTGCAGTTCGGCGTACCTGGCGGTGCCGAGCGCGTTCGCGGCGATGGCGGCGGAGCGGTCGTGGTAGCCGATCAGCACCGCGCTGCCGCTGAGCCTGCCGCCCGTCGGGTCCCACAGCGCCTGCGCCGCGCCGAGCAGCCAGGCGGCCCGCTGGCAGCGGCCCGCGTCGGCGGCCAGCCAGGCGAGCACCTCAAGGGAGTAGGCCTCGCCGATCAGGTTGCCGATCTCCAGCATGGCCCGCAGCCCCGCGCGGGCCGCGCTCGCGCACTCCTCCTGCCGCCCGGGCTGCTGGTAGTGGGCGAGGGCGGCCAGCGCGTGCGCGTTGCCGCGCAGCCACCGCTCGCCGGGGCCTAGGCCGCGCAGCACGCGCTCGCAGTGCTCGATCGCCGCGTCGAAGTTCCGCGCGTGCACGTACGTGAGGGCCAGTTGCATGTCGAGGGCGCGCAGCGCGTGGACCGCGCCGAGCGCCTCAAGCCGCCGCCGCGCCTGCTGCGCCGCGTCCAGCGCCTCGGGGTAGCGGCCGGTGGTGGTGAGCGCGAAGTGCAGCGCCAGGTAGGCGCGGGCGTGCGCGCGCTCGTCACCGACGCGCTCCGCCATGGCGATCGCCTCGCCGGCCTGGCCGGCCGCCTCGGGGGCGCCGGCGGGGGCACCGAGCAGCGCCCGGTTGGCCAGCGCGCTCGCCCGCTCGGGGGACGGCGCGGTGAACCGGCTCAGCGCCTTGTCCTGCCAGTGCATGCCCTCGCGGATCGACCCGGTCATGATCCAGTACGGGTAGAGCGCGGCGGCGAGCCGGGCGGCGGCGCGCCGCCGCCCGGACGCGGCGTCCGCGTCGGCCTCCGTTTCCTTCCGCCGCGGTGCGGCGAGCCCGTACTCAAGGGCGCTGCGCAGGTTCTCGTGCTCGGCGCGCAGCCGCCACAGCCTGTCCTGCTGGCCGTCGGCGACGATCAGGTGGCTGAACTCCCTGGTGAGGTTCAGGTAGCGGGCCAGGTGCCGGTCACGGAGGGCGGCGTCCTCGCCGGCTTCGGCCAGCCGGGCGGCGCCGTACTCGCGCACCGAGTCGAGCAGCCGGAAGCGGCCGCCGTCCGCCTGGAGCACCACGGACTTGTCCACCAGGCCGCGGAGCACGTCGCCGGCCTGCCCGGCGCGGACGGCACCGCCCGCGATCACGTCCCTGGCGATCACCGGGTCGAAGGTTCCCGCGAACACCGCGAGCCGCCGCCAGGCCGCCTTCTCCGCCTCGTCGCACAGGCCGTAGGACCATCCGATGGCCGCCTGCAGCGTCTGGTGCCGCACGGTGCTCCCGCGCCTGGTGCCGGTCCCCGCCGCGATGCCCGCCTCGACCCGCGCCGCGAGCTCGGCGACCGGCAGCGCCCTGACCCGGACCGCGGCGAGCTCGATGGCCAGCGGGATGCCGTCGAGCCGCCGGCAGAGCCTGCTGACGTGCGGCAGGTCCGCCGGGGTGAGCGCGAACCCGCTGACCGCGGCGCAGGCGCGCCGGGTGAACAGCTCGACCGCGTCGCCGTCGCCGGCCAGGGGCGCCGCGGCGGCGTCCGGCACCGGCAGCGGGCCGAGCCGGAACACCTCCTCGCCGGGCACGTGCAGCGGCTGCCTGCTGGTCGCGAGGATCTTGACCTCGTCCGTCTCGCGCAGGACGGTCACGGCGAACCGCGCGCAGGCGGCCGCGAGGTGCTCGCAGGTGTCGAGGATCAGCAGCAGCTTCCGGTCGCGGAGCTCGCTGAGCACCGCGTCGAGCTGGCTGACGGAATGCGCGCGCTGCAGGCCGAGGCGGAGCGCGACGGTGTCCGGCAGCAGGTCGGGCTCGCTGAGGCCGGAGAGCTCGATCAGGCAGCCGTCGCCGGAGCCCGCGGCGGCCGCGGCCCGCAGCGCGAGGCGGGTCTTGCCGACGCCGCCGGGCCCGGTGACCGTGACGAGCCGCGCGGTGCCGAGCAACCCGGTCAGCCGGGCGAGTTCGCCGCTGCGCCCGACGAACGCCGAGACGTCGGCGGGCAACGGCCAGCGTCGCTGCCCGGCACCGGGGGCGCCGGACGCAGCCGGGGAATCCATGCACACCTCACGTTGTTCCGTTCCGCCCATCGCATTATCGCGCGCCGGCACCGGGTATTCCTATGCGTCGCGGCAGAGAAAGTGCCAGGTGCCGCCCCCGGTATCGGGCTATTCCCGTTACGGGAAAGCCGGGAATCGCGGCGAACGCGCGTCTGGGCCTCGGCATAATGAACATGCGTTTGGCCGGCCCGCGCGGGAAGCTCCCCAAGCTCCCCGGCGGGCGCGTCCCCTGGGACGCGCCAGGCCCCTCGTCGGCGGCACGGCCGACGGCCGGATTTTCCGGGCCGCTCACGGTGGTAATGACCGCGAACGCGGGCAATTCACCCTAAAAGCCTAGCCGCCGGGAGCGCTCAGTGCGCAATAGCCCGGTATCAGGTAATTTCCCGGTAGCGGCGATTGAGCGTGACACGGGCCTGAAGGGCGAAGCCACCCCCCGTTCGGAGGAATCAAGAATTCAGCCGGGCCGCTACACCTCGGCCCGGACGGCGGGGGTCAGCAGTTCGCCGACCGCCTCCACCAGCCTCGTCATCTCGTAGGAGACCTGGCGGGTGTCGCACTCCGGCGCGGCGAGCACCGCGAGGCTGGACCCGTCGCTGATCGCCTTGACGAACATCAGCCCGTAGTCCATCTCGACGAGTGCCTGCGTGGGCGTGCCCGCGTTCATGATCGTGGCGGCGCCCACGCAAAGGCTGGTCAGCCCGGAGGTGATGGCGGCGAACTGCTCGACGGCCGCCTGCGGGATGCCCGCGGAGAGGGCCAGTGGCACCCCGTCGGCGGACACCACGATCGCGTGCGCGATGTCCTGTACCCGCGTGGTGAAATCAGTGACAAGCCAGTTCAGGTCCTCGCGATATGCGCCGCTCATCGGCCGTTCTCCTCTCCTGCACGCTGTGCCCGGCTAGCTTCCCGGTCCGTCGCCGCGGCGTCCCGGTTGCCTAGCTGGAACCCGGACAAGCGACTGCGCGCTTCCTCCGGGGAGCGCCGCCGCGGCAGCGCCCGCTCTTGGGGTTGCTGGTCCGGTGCGGCCTGCCTGGCGGCGGGCACTGGCCGGGTGGGCAGCGCGTTCGGCGGCGCGCCGAGGACGGCGGCCAGGGCGGTCGCCGGGCTCTCGCTGCCCCGTGCTTGCGAG